>DSEO01000375.1 GCA_011056635.1 Bacteroides sp. | reverse complement strand
TGCGAAGATCATTTAGGCAGCTTACCGGAGATACCGCCGGGAACAACAGCCTGAAGCAGATGCGGTCATCGCTGCCTAAGCTGGTGCGAAGCAGCAGGTTCAGCAGCGATACCGTATACTGCGGAAGGCACGCTCACCAGGGTTCGACAGCCGGCGGCATCTCCGCCCGCTGTTGAAATTCTTTTCTGCGAAAATCCTTTAGGCAGCTCACCGGAGATCCCGCCGGGGAACAAGGCTGGGAGGAGCCTTACTGCCGGATGACTTTCCCTGAGAAGCCGGTATGAACGCGGTTGTCGTGCAGGAGGTAGAGATAGGTTCCGGCGGGAACGTCATGACCGCCGGAGTCGGTGCCGTACCAGATGACCCTGTCCGAACCGGCAAAGCTGAGCGTACGGATCAGGCGCCCTTCCATGTTATAGATCTCAAGGATTGCATTCCGGGAGACCTGCTCAGGACGGTTGAAGACCGTATGGGCTGAAAACGGGTTGGGGGCGGCTGCATGAAGGGTGGGGCAGGGTTCGGAAGGGATCCCGATGATGCTTGCATTGCGGTATACCAGTTCAATGCCGTCACCCGTTCCAAGGTTCCTGGAGTACTGCCTGTCCGTTGGATTATTCCAGTGTTCGAAAACCCCCAAACTGCCCATGGGGGTCCCGTCGCCTTCCGGATCATATTCAATGCCTTCCGGCCAGAAGTCGCTGCTGGCACATTGTAACAGGTAATCGGCAATTTCAGTTTTCATCCGGATGGGGTAATTGATTTTGGTGGGATCAACCACGTATTCCTGGAAAAGGATATCGAAGCAGACAGACTCCAGGGCCACGGGATCCTGTCCCACCAGGATGGAACTGGGGTAATCATTGCCGAAAGGATCTGATTTGAATTTTTTGATCCATCCTTCCCAGCTTTCACCTCCCCAGATCCCGTCGATAATATAGATCAGGCCTTTGCCCCCAGTCTCTCCGTGTCCCATGTAATCCACAGTATGCCTGTATTTTCCCGTTCCGCTGCTGTTTCCCGGCAGACTGTAATGCATGTCAATGGCAAACTGGGTTTTGGGATCGTCGCCTTTTTCCAGGAATGATCCCTGGTGGTTCTTGGAAATGAGTGTGATGCCCCCTTCGTTATGGGTCTTCAGACAGGGGATATTAATGAGATAGGTTGCATCCAGGTAATGCTGCGGCAGGGTGGATCTGTAGCGTTTGTCGCTGAATACCAGCACTTCCTCCGATGAGGGGACGGTCTGGTCCACTCCGTAAAGTCCTTTACCGTCCACGTAACAGACATCCGGGAACCTGCCCATGACCTGGTCCCTGTATTCCTGCCTGAAATCACGGTAGGGATCGCCCAGGATCATGTCCGCCTGGGCCACTCCCACCACGTTCACCAGCTGGTCCAGGACTGCATTGAGCAGCTGGGGTGTGGCATCCATCCTGGAGGGCCGTTCCCGGTAGCTGGCACTCTGGTTGGTCAGGTTGATCTTAAAGGCGATCTTTTCACCCGGTGTATAGCCCACCTCACCCCGGTCATGGGACCTGTTGAAGGCGGTGAAAATGGAATCCCAGGCATCGGCAAGGTTTTCTGTTCCGGCATACAGGGTGATGGACAGGGCAAGCATGTCGCCGATCACGCTTTCATCGGCATTGTCGTTGCTGTACCAGAAGTCCTCGCTGCCGTCTACCGGGACATAGTTCTCATTGGTTGCCCTGTGGTCCTGCACCCATACCACCCTGCCGGGATAGAGCCCCCGTGCTTGTCCGACGGGTGCGTTGGATTCCACGGGGTAGGTATTGTAACCTGGAATAACAGCCCCAGCAATGGTTTCCCTGCTGTCCCACATGAAAATGAAGGCAAATGCAGCGATGGATAGCATCAAAAACAGGGAACCTGCCAGATACCTGGACCTGTGCAGCGATTGCCTGAATTTTTTAAAGGAAAGCCAGGATGCACTGATCCCCAGCAGGTAGATGATGAATGAGGACATGATGGGTGCGGCCACCTGCATGCATGGGTACCTGGCACGGCTGGGTTTGGGTATGACCCGGATCAGGAACCACAGGGTGGCCAGCGCGCCTGTAATGATCAGGTAAGATTTCGAAGATGTAAAATTGAACCTTGAAAACGGTTTTTTCCTCATTCCTGATTATTCAAACGGCAGGTACCAGTTTGCCGGATCCATCAGTCTGGCGCGGATCTCGTTATACATGGGTGTTCCCTCGAATTTGGCAGCCACTCTGTCGGCCAGGTATTCAGGCTCATTCCTGCGTTCCGCAATACGTACCAGGTCAAACCACCTTTTCCCCTCACAGGCCAGTTCCAGGGCCCTTTCCTGGATAATGAGGTCTTCGATGTAACGGATCCTTTCCGTTCCTGCCAGACCTTCGGGGACCTCCTGCGAGGTCAGGTAAACCCTGCCCCTGATACCGATGTTCCTGTTCCATCTTGCAAAAGGAGCGGGCTTGGGATTCACCTTGTTCACCCCCTCGTTCAGCAGCATCAGTGCAAATTCCTGTGATTCCTCATCGCCCATACGGTTGTATGCTTCCGCAAGCATCAGGTGGATGTCTGCTGCCCTGGAAATGATAATGTCCGAACTGAACGGGTCGCTCTTGTCGATCTCGTACTTTGTGAAATAGGTATAATCGCCGGATCCCATGGCTGCGGAGTCCACGCCGAAAGTCACTCCCAGTCCCCTGTACGGATCTCCTTCCGGACCTGCGGCCGGGACCTGGGACATGAATGATTCCACCAGGACATCAGACGGCTTTATCTTGTACTGGAGCGAATATCCGAACAGATTTGCCAGCGGATTGTACTGGTCTTCCACCGAAGAGAAAGGCACAACCGCGATATTCTCAACTTCGGCGGTCTCGGCATTCAGGAAGATCGTGGCCCACGCATCGTCCTTATAGGTGTTGTCGACCTTGAGCATGGAAGATGTATTGAGATAGCTTTCACATGCCAGTTTCAGGTATGTGACGGCATTGGCGTAATCATTCTTTTCCAGGTAAAGTTCACCGAGCAGTGCTTTCGTATTCACGTAAAAGGGCATCTTCAGTTCCTCGCGTTCGGTTCCCACCGAAGCATCGAACACATAGGGGGTGATCTGATTGATCAGCGTGTCGATCATCACATCCCTGGTCAGGATGTTCTGCTCCAGGCTCTCCGGAAGAGAAGTGAGGTTATCATCCACATAAGCCGCCTGGTCGTAAAGGCGGACCAGGGTCAGGTAGGTCCACGCTCTCATGGTGATCAGGCCTCCCCTGAAATAATAGAGAATATATTCATCAAATTCCCGGTCACTTTCAGCCACCCGGTCGATATTGGCGAGCACTTCGTTCAAATTGATAATGACTTTGTAGAAGTCAGCCGGATCCGTATACGGGTTCCCGGTTGAAAATACCTGGCGGTTGATCTCTGTCAGGTACGCATCGGCATTGGCCGTGACGTCCATGATATCAGACCGGAGACCGTCCAGCACGACCAGTCTCGGCATCGCTTCCTGGAGAAAGGAGATGGCTCCTCTGGCAGATATGTCAGCATCGGTCGAATTCTTGTAATGCAGATCCGGCGTGATCCTGTCCCCGGCTGTCTTGTTGAAGAAATCTTCGCTGCATCCCAGGCTGATGACCAGCATCAGTCCGGGGATAACCAGCAGATATGGATTGAATCGTGATCTCTTTCTCATTTCAGTGTATTTTCAGTGTTATAAGTTCAGTTTTAATCCGGCTATGAAGGACCTGGACTGAGGCATCATCCCGTAATCCACTCCCATGTAAAACGGACTGTTCAAATAGATGAACTCCGGATCATATCCCGTGTAATTGGTGAGGGTGAGCAGATTGGTCGCCGTAACGTAAAGTGTGACTCCCTTGGTGAGGCCCGCGATGTCCGGCAGGAAATAACTCAGGGTTATCCGCTCCAGCCGGAGGTAGGAGCCGTCCTCGATCCAGCGGTCCGAAAATACGGTATTTCCGGTGGGATCCCCGTAACTGACCCTGGGCAGGTCCGCGCTGGTGTTGGAAGGTGTCCATCTGTCCAGCACCGCGGTAGACTGGTTGCCATACGAATCCATGGACTCTGTCCGGTACCTCATGTAATTGTATACATCGTTCCCCATTGAATAGTAAAAAAGGGCCGACAGCTCAAAATTCGCATAGGATAACGCCGTGTGGATCCCCCCGAAAAGGTCCGGGTTCGGGTCACCGATGATCATCTTGTCATCCTCGTTAATGACGTTGTTTTGATCCACATCCACATATTTTACATCTCCGGCCTGCATGGGCACTCCTTTGGGTCCGGTTACCGATCCTGCCTCTGATTCGGAAATGAGACCGTCGGTCTTGTACCCGTAATAGGCATTCACCGGGTTCCCTTCAGAAGTGATCAGCTGTGCTCCCTTAATGGATGTGATGATGTATTCTGTTTCCGGGTTCAGGAAATCCAGGCTGGTGATCTCGGTGGCGGCTTTTCCCACGGATGCGCCGAGGGTCCATACAAAACCTCCTGACCGGATACGTCCGTCCGCAGCAATCTCCATCCCCGTAACCGCCAGCTTGCCCCCGTTGTCGTAGTAATGCGTAAACCCGAAGGAGGAAGGTAGTTCCTGCTGAACGATCAGGTTGTTCACGTTGGATTGATATACGTCTGCATGCAGGTTCAGCGACTGGCCCAGGATGGACAGATCCAGACCCGCATTGATGGTATGTTTCTTTTCAAGCTCCAGGTCTTCATTGGGAATTGCCTCCCTGATCAGCACCCCGTCCCCGTTCAGCCTGCGGTTGGTGTAATACAATTTGGAATAATCGTACACCGTACTGAACATGTTGCCTGTCACCGAGTAGGACCCTCTGATTTTCAAGTCTTCCAGCCAGCTCACCTGGTTCAGGAAGCCTTCCGAGGAAAGTCGCCAGGCGGCGCCCAGGGAGGGATAAAAATTATACCTGTGGGATTCGTTTGTGGCGGAATTTCCGTCATAGGAGAGGTTGGCGGTGACCAGGTACCGGTCCCTGAAATTATAATCAACGATCCCGAAAAATGACATCCAGGCCAGTCCCCTGTTATCTCCCGTTGTGGATTGCAGGAAGCTGTACTGAGACCCGTCACCCAGGCTTTTAAAGTCATCCGATGGCGTATTCAGATCGATGCTGCGGTTGTATTTATAGCTGTTATCCATGTACCGGAATCCCCCGTTGACTGAAATGTTGTGTCCGGAGGTGGTGCTGTTGGTGTAGGTCAGCATGGTGTGGTTCTGGGTGGACCTGAATTCATAAACAAAATCGCCGGGACTGTTGTATGCCGAATCCACCTGCACGATACCCAGATCCGGCAGGAAGATGTTTTCCCGGGTATTGTTGAAATTGATGCCGAAGAGGGTGGAGAGGTTGAAGTGATCGTTGAACCTGTAATCTGCCCTGATGGATGCCAGGAAATGATAATTCCTGTTCACGCCCAGGGCATTGTTGATAATCGCCACAGGGTTGCTTACACCGAAAACTCCCACATCATCCAGGTAGGTCAGGGTTTCGCCTGTGGTTTCATCCCTGGCGATGGGGGTCATGAGGGGAGACTTCAGCAGGGCTGAGGCAACCGGGTTTTTCCACGCACTCGGGCCCTGGTTCGCCAGCTCGCTGTCGGCCAGGGAGAGTTTGGCATTCGGCGTGACCGAAAATTTATCGGTGATATTGACCTTCCCGTTGATTCGCAGGTTGAACCGGTTATATCTTGAATTATCGTATATACCTTCCTGCATGAGGTTTCCGACGGATACGTTGTAGGTGGCGATATCATCCCCCCCCTTCAGGAAAAAGTAAAATTTCGAAACGGCTGCAGGCCTGTATATTTCTTCCTGCCAGTCCGTGCTGTTATTGTACTTGTAGTAATCCTCCGACGAAGCATCCCCGTGCAGCCAGGGGTACATGGTGTTGATCTGGCCTGCATCATAACCCTGGGTAACCAGCACCTCCTCAAAGTAGTTTCTGAATTGCGAAGCATTGAGCAGCGGCAGCTTATCAGGGGCCATGGAGATCCCGCCGTAGGCGGAGAATTTGATCACCGTACTCGCTTCAGCCTTTTGCTCGGTATTCAGGTTGATCACACCGTGGGAACCCACAGCGCCCAGGTGGGAAACGCCGCCCCGCAGAATCGTGACATCTGAAATATCCTCGATATCTACCACATCGAGGGGATTCAGTGCGAAACCTTCCATGAGGCTGTGCTGTGCGTAGGAGTAATCATGGATCATTCCGTCAATGAACAGCAAAGGCTCGGTATTGGCGAACAAGGAGGAGAATCCGCGCAGGTTCATGAATGTCCTGTGTCCGGGCATTCCGGATTGATCGATGACCGACATTCCCGGGACCCTTCCCTGGAGGGCCTGGTCAAATGAGGTGGTCTTTTCCAGTGCCATATCACCCTGTACAAAGGAAGTTACCGGATAAACCGCGTCTTTCCTCAACCTGGGGCCTGTTGGCGTGTTGAAGGAATTGTCCATGGAACTGAACCGGTCGGGAACCAGCGATATTTTCACGTAATCTCTTCCGTTCAGAAAAATATAGCGCAGGTTGTAACCCGGCAGGTTCACAATGATCTCTGCCTGCAGATCGGGGACTGTGATGGTAAAAGCTCCCTGTTCATTTGTTGCCGAGGAAGCACCGGTGGAGGAAACCGAAATGGCTACCTGGCTCAATGGAAGCCCGGTCCCCGCCTCTGTGACCACCCCCGTAACTTCTGTTCCAGTTGTCTGCGCTGCCAGGGGAAGGGTGCACGCACCGGTAAAGAGCAGGGCAACAAGGAATGCACATGTGGAAAATAATTGTCTTTTTGTCATTTCAGTGTCATATTAAATGATTGCACAGGGATTCATTTATTGGATGGGTGTCAGAATCACTGTATCCCAGAAAAGCAACCCGGGACTTTTCGTTACCACTTTGATTACGTGCCTTTCGGTCTTGTCCCAGTCAAACTCGCCCCAGCTGGTCGATTCCGCTGGGTCAGTGGATTTGATCAGTGCGGTATTCACCCCGTCCACATACACGGCATAGTTCGTCTGGCCGGCCCATAGGTTGGCGGTCATGTTATACTTGCCTTTCATGATCTTGGGAGTGGTGATCTGTACCCACCACCAACCGTTCATGCTCAGGCAATCGTCATTCTCCAGCTTTCCTGTATCGTGATCCTTGAAATAATACAAAAGGTAGTCGCCTTCCCACTTGATATATTCAAAGGTGTTCTGCCCGTCAAACCATCTCATGTAATATTTGCCGAAATAGTCTCCCTGTTTCATGTCGAAATAGTCGGTCGTTTCATGCACGATGGTGGTAGGTTCGGGCTGGAAAACGGGAAGCAGGTCGTTGATGGTATGCACCGTACCGTTTTTAGCAGGGTTGTTGGACTGCTCGATAACAAAACCGGTATATTCCTGCGTTTCGCTCTTTAAATTCAGCTTATAATCATCCGAGATCCTTACGTCCACGTTGTTGTCATAGGAAAGGATCGGATATACCCGGCTTTCCAGTTCATTGAGGTAGTAGGTTCCCCCGAGGCAATGGTATTCCATATACCTGTAAAACTCATTTTCCAGGTAGGTGATGCTGTCAGGGGCATCTGTAAAATAGTCAATCATCTGGTCAACGGTGGATATTCCGTATGCATTGAAGGTGGCATCGGCCACGGCAAGGACGGTAAATCTGGTACGGGCCATTTTATTGCCATAGGGGAATTCAATCAGGTTCAGGGTGTCCTTCAGATTGGTCAGGTCAAGGCCTTGCGTGAACAGGGAGTAGGCAGGATTCGCCGCAAGATACTCGTACACGCTGATGGTGACGGGTTCGATCACACGATCCAGCAGGTGGATCACCCCGTTCGCGGCTGAAATATTCCTTTTAATGACCAGGCTGCGCTTGTTGACAATGATGTCAGAACCATCAAATTCGGTGACCAGGTAATCTCCCACAGCATTCAGGTCACGAATGGCTCCAAGTTGAAAGTCACCCGTTTCTATTTTGCTTGGCACCAAGTGATTGAGTGCGAGATCATTCAGGTATTCCACCGGAAAATCCTCATAGGATGAAACGCCTTTCTCCTGGTAAAATGCTTTCATGGCATCATCTGTGGGCAGAAACATGGTGAAAGGTCCCCGTACGCTCAGCAGGCTGGTTAAACCTGTGGTTTCCAGAATCCCTTCAAATTCCGAGAATTGCTCATTGCTGGCGATGTATTCGGAAATGACCTGGTCCATGGATGCTACTTCCCACAGCACCGGGTCTTCGTCGCAGCCTGACACCAGCAAGGCAAATGCAATCACTACTAATTGGCTGCCCATGGAGAGCAGTCGCCGGCCTGAATTTTTCATGGGTCTATCTGTTTGAATTTTTTTACCGATCATAATAAGGATTTTGTTTCAGGTTCTGATTGTATATCAGCTCATGTTCCGGTATGGGCAGATAATAACTCAGGGTATCATACACCCTGGTTCTTAGAACTGCCTGCTGTTTGATGTCAGCACCCGAGAGGATCATATTGATAATGATCTGCTTGTTTTCAAAATTGTTCCGCTTGGCAGCGCGCAGCAGATCGAACCAGCGTTTCCCTTCAAAGAGGAATTCCCTTCCCCTTTCATCCAGAAGGGCCTGTCTCAGCAGCTCTTTGTCGGATTCTTCCACATAGGGCATACCGGCACGCAACAGGGTTTCTGCGATCAGTTCATTGGCATCTTTGAACCGGTTCAGCTCGATGGATGCCTCAGCCTTCATCAGCAGGATGTCTGCATACCTGTAAAGGATCCAGTTTGCATCCCGTTCGGTGATGATTCTGGGTATCAGCCCCAGCGCATCTTTCCCCTGGTATTTCCAGACGGCTCCTTTTCCCTGGAACATCCTGAGGTCTTCCCTGAGCATGAACATATTGATGTTTTTAGCTACCATGTTTACCTGGTTTCCTCCCGAAAAGGAAATCATGTTGTAATAAATGGGATTCTCCTGTCCTTCGAGATCATCATCATACTGGATCTCTATGATGCTCTCCACCGGGGAATTGCCGGGATAGTAAATATTGAAGAAGGTTTCGGTGGGTTCCAGACCGTAAAGTCCCGAATTGATTATTTCATCACAGTACTGGATGCATTTTTCATATTGCTGATCCCACAGATACACATCGGCCAGCAGGGCCATGATGGAATATTTGTTCGCACGCCCGTAGAAATAATCGGTTCCGCTGAATTCTGTGGAATAGGCCATATCCCTGGCAGCCAGGAGATCGTTGATGATAAAGTGCAGCACCTCCTTTTCGCTGCTTTTCCCCACAAATAGATTGGATGTATCCGAAACGGATGCTTCCACCACCAGTGGCACGTCTTTCCAAAGGCGTACCAGGTAAAAGAATGCCATTGAACGGATAAAGCGGGCTTCCGCTTCAATGGCATCTTTCAGTTCCGGCGTAAAGGTCTGGTCTTTTTCGAACACTTCGTCATCGTAATGCATCAGCGTATTCGCCAGATTGATGGCTGTGTAATAGTTGTTCCACGAAATCACACCGTTGGTCGGACTGATGTTGCTGGCAGCAATCTTGGCGTAATCCGTGAAGTTGGTCCCCGTAAATTCTACCAGGTCGGCCCGCAGCTCACCGAATATCAGTGATTGCAGGCTTGCTTCGCGGAGGGCATCGTACGCAGCAGCCAGGGCTCCTTCCACATCGGCGGTCTTCGTCCAGAATTTCTCCCTGATAAGGTCATTCTCAGGGGCAATGGACAGCCAGTCGGTACAGGACGTAAAAGTCATTACACCGGCCAGCAGGACAAATCTTAAAGACCTTTTCATATCGCGTTTTTTCATGACAGTCGGTTTGTGTGTTAAAATGTAATGGTTGCTCCAAACATGAGCCTCATGCTCGGCGGGGTTTTACTGTAGTCCTTCGGCAGCACGTCCGGCCTCGAGGGAGGAGCCACATCCGGATCCTGTCCGGAATAGTTGGTCCACGTAAACAGGTTATACCCGGTGGCAAAAAGCCGCATTTCATTCACCCTGATCTTCTGGAGCAGGTTCGGACTGACCATGTAGCTCAGGGAAACCGTTTTCAGGCGCAGGTAGGACCCGTCCTCCACGAAACGGTCTGATCCCAGCCAGTTGTAGCCGTCGTTGAAGAGCGCCCTGGGTATTTCGGTCTCATCTCCTTCCCTTCTCCACCGCCAGTTGGTGGCCAGGCTCTGGTTGTCATAGTTGTACATCTTTTCAGTGTCCATGCGGGTTTGATTGATGATCTCCTGTCCCAGCTTGAAAAACAGGAATGTGTTCAGTATGAAGCTCTTGTACTGGACCCTGATTCCGGCACCGCCCATCAGGTCCGGATTGAGATCCCCCAGGTAGACAAGATCCAGCTCATCGATCTTACCGTCGTAATTCTGGTCCACGTATTTCGCATCACCTCCTTCAAATACATAGCCGGAAGGGCCGCCCATGATCATGGTGAGGGGACTGTCAATATTCAGGCCATAGACCGGATCGCCGTTGGCATCCCTGACGATGGCGTCATCATCTGACAGATAGACCCCTGCATATTCGTAACCGAAGAATCCTCCGAGCGGTTCTCCCGGTGTTACACTGATCTTGTAGTTCCCGTTCTCGAGCATATTGCCATATACCAGGCTGTAGTTTTCCGGAAGCCGCAATACCTGGTTCTGGTTCCTGGACAGGTTCATATTAAAACTCAGCTGAAAATCCTGCCTTCTGACCACCGTATAATCGATCAGGAACTCAAATCCCCTGTTTTCCATTTCTCCGTCGTTGCGGTCGATGCTCGAAAAGCCGGTTTGCTCGGGAATGCCTGAATTTTCGAGATAAAGGTTCAGGGTTTTCTTCCTGTAATAATCCACTTCAATATTCAGTCTGCCCTGCAGGCCATAAAATGAAATCCCAGGGTTCACCTGGTCGATGGTTTCCCATCTCAGGCTGGTAAGCTCCACACCCGTGGGCCGGACACCCTGCATATCCATGTAGGAAATACCCGAACCGGCCTCATAGGTATTGAAATACAGGTAATTCTGTGCAGGTGAATTCCCGCTCTGTCCCCAGCTGAACCTGAGTTTGAGATCGTCGATGAAAGCCACATCCCTGAGCATGGCCTCTTCCGAAAGCCGCCAGAAGACCGAGAAAGTGGGGAACAGGCCCCAACGGCTTTCCCTGCTGAACTTGGAGTTCCCCTCATACTTGGCCCCCAGCATCAGGCTGTATCTGTCCCTGAAGATATAGCTTCCCGTGAGAAACAAACCCATGGCCCGGTATTCGCTGAAACTGGAGCCGAAATAAGTCAGGTGCACATCGTTTACAGGCTCTGTCAGAAAAGGCGAGGCTGACTGGCTCGATTCGGTCTTGTACCACCTGGACTGGGTGGCCTCCGTATCGAACTGTCCCATGAAGACAAGTTCGTGATCAATGCCCAGCTCTGGCCTGTAGATCAACTGGTTGAACGTGAATATGGAGCTCTTTTTGGAAAATTCATTGACCGCATGATTGGAGATGTCACTGCTGTAATAATACCCCAGCGCTTTGTGGGGCAGGAACTTGGCTATCTTGTTGTCAAAAATGTCCAGGGTGACCGTGGAATTAAAAATAAGCCGTGGAGTAACGAAGTACCTGGCGCTGAACAATGCCCTGGCATTGTCCTTGTAACGCTGCTGCTCGCCCAGGTTGGCAAAGGCCACAGGGTTGTAGGCATCCCTGGCTGAACCCTGGAGGGTTGAAATGGGTGTGAAATATTCGCCGTAGTGGACATTGCTCGTGTCCCTGTCGTAAATGGACAGGTTCGGCATCTTGCGGTATGCCACCGACCGGAGGGATTTCCAGCCGCCATATTCATAATCCTCCACATCATATGTATTTTCCTGGTCATACCGGGTATACATGATATCCGTTTTGAACTGCAGCTTGCGCGAAAGATCGTAGTCCAGCGAACTGCGCAGGTTGAGCTTCTTCAGGTTATTGCCGATGGTTGTTCCCTCCTCGTCAAAGAAGCCCATGGACATGTTGTACCTGGTTTTCTCTCCCCCGCCACGGACCGAGAAATCATGCTGGTGGGTGAAGGCCCTCCTGGTGATCTCCTTCACCCAGTTGGTATTCTGTGAATAATTGTAGTACTCTTCCCATTCCGGATCAAAGGCAATCTCATCGCTGTAGAATGTATTGTAGGTGACATTATAATGTTCCTCCGTGATCAGGCGTGCATATCCCGCACCGTCCAGCATCGGGATGGGATCCGGTTCCCAGGCCGATGTCAGTTTGGCGGTATATTCAAAGATGGGTTTCGATTTGATCCCCCGCTTGGTTTTGATCATCAGCACACCGTTGGATGCCCTGGATCCCCAGGCAGCGGTGGAGGCCGCATCTTTCAGCACCTCGATGGACTCGATGTCCTCCGGCGACACATCGATCAGGCTGCCGAACTTTTCTATATCGGCACTGGCAAAATCAAAGCTTTCGTCAATATTGGCATCGTAGGGGATGCCGTTGATGACAATGAGGGGCTGGTTCCTTGCATTGAGGGATGCCGTTCCCCGGATCCTGATATTCAGTCCCGCTCCCGGGTCACCCGACACCGATGAGATATCCACATTCCCGATCCGGCCCTGCAGCATATCTTCCACCGTGGTGGACATGACGGATTTCATGCCCGACAGCTCGATTCGTGCCACGGAAGTGGCCCGGTCCCTCACGCTGGTCAGTCCGTCATGACCCATTTTCTCCCCCACCACCGTCACTTCTTCCATCTGTATGGATTCAGGCGATAGGTCGAAGTTGATCTCCGAGCGGCCTCTTACGTAAACAGTTTCTTTCTGGTAACCGATGAAGGAAACCTGGACCGGGTTGTCCACGTTGGAAACCTTGAATACGTAATTCCCGTTCAGGTCCGATACCGTTCCGCCGATAAACCTTCCGTTCTTGTCGATCTCCACAATATTTACAGAAGGCAGTGTTTCCCGGGTCAGCGAGTCGACAATCCTTCCCGAGATAATCGCTGATTGTCCCTGCACCTGATTCATGGCGGACAGTAGGCACACGAGCAATCCAGTTAACAGTACGATTTTTTTCATGGTAGTTTTGGTTAGTCTTGTTTTACTCTGTATATCTTAATACAGAGTGGATTTTGTGCATCACACCCTTTCTCACCAGTTTTCCGGCGTCTGCATGATTCACATGGACCACGTTACCTGTGCGATCCGTAAGGGTCAGATTATTGGGTGCATTGCTGATCATCAGGGGAGCGAACACCGTCTGGGGCACATTGTCTATGGTATCCGGGTAGGAATAATTGGTAGTGAAATTTCCGGACAGCTTGCCATCATCGAAGATCACATTATTCCTTACGAAATGGTACATGACAAAATTCGATATGGAATCCTTGCCACTCGTGGTTGTGGGAAATTCATTGGGAATGATCCCCTCCGCACGGGCCTGTGCCAGGGCATCATTGGTCGGAACGAAGGCGGTCCAGTAGTTGGCGGCGGCCAGGAACTTAACCCTGGGGATATTTTCCTTGGTAATGGGATCCCTGTAACGGTTGTCCATCAGGTTCAACTTCACCAGCAGGTCTGCAAACTCCGAGAACTCGGGGTCGGCCAGCATGCAGTCGGGTTCAATGGGTGAACAGGTGAGCAATTGCCCCATTTCAAGCCTGGATGCCACCGGGTGATCCACCTTAACAAGAAATCCATTTTGCTCATTTTCAAGTATTTCCTGTACAGTGGCCAATTCACCTGTCACCATGTTCTCTCCGGCGGCCACCTGGTTGCCTGTATAGTAAATATGGTTTCCGGAACTCATTTCCGCATATCCGCCCGCTCCGGCCAGGTCTTCCAGCCTGCCCTTATATATCTGGTCCTGGGCGAACATGACCAGTTCGGTCTCTTTCATCGGTGACCACTGTCCGTCGACGGGTCCCCTGAACTCAACCACATCGCTGGTGGCATTGTACCGTATCCCGTATTCCTCCATATCTTGATCCGTGGCCGCAAAAACCGTTACATCCGCATCGGGATTGGAAACGGTGGAAAGCATATTTGCCGCGTTCAGCACGAAAAGCAGTGTGGAATAGTCCTTGTCGAAGAAAAGGGTTCCCGGCACCGTGGTGAAAACGTTGGGCTCAAGCACTGCGTCTGTCTGGTAGATAACCCCGTTGCTGCACATGTAACCGGAGATCAGATCATTGGGACCAAGGTCAGTAGGATCCCCGAACGCATTAAAATAGCCACTCGTTTCGAGTTTCGAACGCAGTACGAGGGATCCGGACAACTGGGTCTGCAGGATGTAATACAGCGTGACCCGCGGAACACTGTCAATGGCAGAATAATACTTGAAAATCGTATTGTCAAGGTAACCCTGCAACTGTTCGTTGGTGGGCAGGAATGCAGTCCACATGTTCTGTGCAGGGATCGTGAGCGTACCGGTGGACGGACCCCTTTCCTCCGCAAGGTTGAAAACAAGTTCGTATCCTTTCTTGTACTCCACATTTCTTTGCTCATCCACCCTGGAATTACCATAGGTGGCGAAGCGTTGAAGCAGGTCGTAATACAATCCGTACTTTTCCGGGTGGGCGATCATGTATTCTTCAATACTGGGCATGGGGGGGACCACCCTGTCCAGGAAATAGATGAAACCGCTGGAGGTCCTGACTTCCAGTTCATCGGGTATTTCCGGATTGGGGATCACCATGGCATTATGCCAGTTCAGGCCTTTCAGGTTGTCCGGGTACCCCAGTTCCCAGGTACTTCCCGGGTACATAAAGGTGTAGTCGGAACCATCCTGGGCTCCACCGTAATCTCCGAACCATTCTGCTGAGAAAAGCGGCACATGCTTATGGTCTGTATAGATGTTCACTTCCCTGCCCAGCATTCCCGGATTGTACCTGACCGTTTCTTTATAAGTGTTTTCACTCGGAACCTCCTTTCTGTGGTAGAGGGATGCATACTCTCCCTTTGGGCCCTGGAATTCGGACCACACATATTCGTAGATCAGGTAGTACCTGGACCGGGGATTGCGCAGCACATGGAGGGTGAAAAGCTGCACCGCTTCCTCTTTCGTCAAATCTTCCACCGAATTGATCCCGGCCGATTGGAAATATGCTTCGAATGCGTCATCATCCGGTACAAAAAGCGTGAACAACTGCTTGGTGATGGGATCCGTATAGTTGGCCATCTCCATGAGCGTGAGAAAGATGGTATAATTCCCCCTTTCTTCCAGTGTCTCAATGCTCGATCCGCCCAGCCATGGAGGAGGTTCAAACCTGTCCTGATGCTTGTCACATCCTGTTATCCCCAGTATCCCGGCAGCACATACAGCAACCGGAAGAAGCCACAAAGATTTCTTCATGATCTTAAGTTTAAATCGCATAATTTTTAATATTCCTGATAGTAATGCCTTTCCCCGCATTGAAAAGGCAAGGATGGATTTCCATATTGGTTTGATTCAGATTTCAGGGTTTTTCAGCTACCAATATAAAAAAAAGTATGCAATAACAATATCTGTTCCCACACGAATCCTTCATACAATCTGCCGCGTTTCTATCCAAACCTCAGGGACTGAATAAAATGATTCACCGAAACCAGCCCCATCATTTGTAATTTTTCCTGCAGATTGTTTATAACCACTCCCGGTTATCACTTTTCTAGTCACTCAACGGTGGCTGGATTTTTATGCAACCATTTATTGTTATATTAGTCCCCTTAATAAACGGAGGTTAAAGGAATCCATCCCCGGCGGAATGTCAGAAAATTATTCATACGGCAAATATAAGTGGTGGAAGAAGCGCTTTTCTGTGCTTCCCCTGATCCTGCTTTTGGCGGCAGCCGCATCAGCACAGGTGAATTTCACCTATCACTCCGCCTATCAATACCTGAAAGGAAAAGATGCGGCCGGACTGTCCGCCGGCTGGATGACCGCCGCATTCGATGACCAGGGCTGGGCTTCGGGCAATGCACCCTTCCGGTACGGGGACGGTACAGGCGGTGTGGAGCTGACGGATATGATGAACAACTATTCGACCCTGTACCTCAGGTCCACATTCGAATGTACGGATACCTCCCAGGTCAGGGAGATGACCCTGACCGTGGATTATGACGATGGTTTTGTGATCTGGATCAACGGGGTGGAGGCGCTCCGGAGGAATGCTCCGGCTTCGCTGGGACATGATGCTTTTGCGCCCGATAATCATGAATCCGGAGTGGGAGAGGATTTTATCGTATCCACGGGGGGACTGAACCTGGTGGAGGGAACAAACCTGGTGGCGGTACAGGGATTCAATGTGAGCCTTACCAGTACCGATTTTTATTTCGACCTGGCCCTCTATGCCGAACCCAGCCAGCCTGTCATTCAGGACACTGCCGGGATCTCCTTCAGTCACCCTTCCGGGTTTTACGAATCTCCTTTCAACCTGGTACTCACATCCCCCTTCAGCGATGCGGATATCATATATACACTGGACGGTAGCAACCCGCAGCAATCGCCGACGGCCATCCTGGCGGGCAGCACATGCAATATCCTGGTGGATCCCGAAAGTGAAACGTGGAGACCGGCGACACCGGCCTTTGTGATCCGTGCTTCGATCACCCGGCCGGGTTACAAGCCTTCCATCCCGGTCGGAGCCACCTACATTTTCCTGGATCAGGTGAAGGAGCAAACCCATCCCGGGGGTGAATGGCCTTCCACGAACATCAACAGCCAGATCATTGACCTGGGGATGGACAGAAGGGTGGTCAATGATTCCCGCTACGCCGATCTGATGGACGATGCCCTGCTCGACATCCCCTCGATATCCGTGATCACCGATATCAAAAACCTGTTCGATCCGGCTTCGGGCATTTATGTGAATGCGGACGGGCACGGCCTGGAATGGGAGAAGGAATGCAGCGTGGAGCTGATCCAGCCCGATGGCACGGAAGGCTTCAATGTGAACGCGGGCCTTCGGATCCGGGGGGGGTGGAGCCGGCATCCCGATTACCCCAAGCATGCCTTCAGACTTTTTTTCAGGGAGATCTACGGGAACGACAAGCTCTATTTCCCGCTTTTCGGCGAGGAGGGGGCAGCCCAGTATGATAAGATTGACCTGCGTACCGCACAGAACTATGCCTGGAGCAACGGTTTCCCGGAAAACACTTTTGTACGGGAGGTCTTTTCCCGGGACAGCCAGCGGGATATGGGACAGCCCTATACCAGGAGCCGGTATTACCACCTCTACCTGAACGGGATGTACTGGGGCCTTTACCAGACGCAGGAACGGTCGGAGGCAAGGTATGCGGAAACCTATTTCGGGGGCGATGAGGAGGACTACGACGTGGTGAAGGTGAACATGGAAGATTATGTGTACACCGTCGAGGCCACGGACGGCAAACTTGACAGCTGGCGGCAGCTATGGAACCTCTGCGGTACCGGATTCGCCTCCAACACCAGTTACTTCGCGCTGGAAGGGAAGGATGTAAACGGGGACCCTGTTCCGGGGGCTGAGGTGCTTGTGGACATAGACAACCTGATCGATTACATGGTCCTCATTTTCTATACGGGGAATTTTGATGCCCCGACCTCATCCTTCGGCCAGAACAAGGGATGCAATAACTTCTACGCGATCGATAACCGGAATGACCGGTCGACCGGATTCACCTTCTATAACCATGACGCCGAGCATTCCCTGTTCTACTATGCACGCTCCCCGGGCATCGGGATCAACGAGGACCGGGTGAACCTGGCCGAACGGACTGACTACATGAAGATGGTGGTAAACGATTTTCAGCGCTTTCACCCCCAGTGGCTGCATCATAAACTCTGTGCGAATGCGGAATACAGGTCCCGGTTCGCCGACAGGGCGACCAGGCACCTGGAAGAGGGAGGGGCGCTGTCAGCGGAAAACGTACGGAAAAGGGTCGATAGCCGTGTGGAGGAAATTGACCTGGCCATCATTGCCGAATCGGCACGCTGGGGGGATGCAAAAAGGCCGGGGAGTGAACCCTATACAAGGAACGCGGAGTGGATGGTGGAGATCAACAGGATCCGGAACCTGTTCATTCCCAACAGGACCGGTATTGTCATTGACCAGCTTCTGACGGCGGGACTTTACCGGGAGCTGGATGCACCCCTGGTCAAAGTGTCCGGGGAGAAAGTAACGGGCACCACTTTCCCGGTTTCATCCACCCTGTCTGTTACCGTGGAAAATCCGAATGCCGGCGGGACCATCTACTACACCCTCAATGGCATGGATCCCAGGATGGTGGGGAATGGGGCCCTGCCGGAGGCCATCCAGTCAGCCGCTGCCACATCGCTGCAGGTCAGCGGATCATCCATCCTGAAAACCCGGATACGATATAACGGACAGTGGAGCGCACTGAAGGAGGTATCCTTCCTCAGCCAGATCGAAGATTACGGGATGCTGAAAGTCACGGAACTTCATTATCATCCGCCTGACTGGGTCCGTGAGATGGATACCATCCCGGGCACCGATCTGGAGTTCATAGAGTTTCTGAATACGGGCGACCGGTCCGTGAACCTGACGGGACTGAACCTCGATACGGCGGTCCATTACCGGTTCCCTGATAACCTGCAGCTTCTCCCGGAGGAATTCTACGTGGTGGCCTCCAAGCCGGCGGCGTTCTTTGATTTTTACGGGCTGATCGCTTCGGGCAACTACCAGGGCCATTTTTCCAATGCGGGGGAGGAGGTGTTGCTTGTTGATGCCGGCGGGAACCCGGTGATCCACTTTACTTACATGGATGAAGCTCCCTGGCCCCTGCTTGCAGACGGATATGGATTCTCGCTCAACGCGGTGGAGAAATATCCGTCCGGTGATCCCAATGACCCTACTTACTGGACCGTCTCCTTTGAAACAGGAGGGACGCCCTTTGCCCATAACGGACCGGTGAACCTTGAACCTTTACGTGCGACAGATCAAGAGGGACTGCTGGCCTATCCGAACCCGACCCGGGACCAGGTCACCCTTCACCTGAGGTCAGTCCCCGAAACTTCGCGGCTGACAGTGACCATTTTCAATACGACCGGGTATTCGGTTTACCGGGGGACGATCGATAACAACAGCCAGATCAGCCTCTCTTCGCTGGGGGTGGGCAGCGGACTGTACATGATCAGGGTGGAAACGGAAGGCATAGCCGGGGTGGCACGGATCGTGGTGCTCTGACCCATCCGGGGGGGTCATTTATCCCTGAAAACCATGGATTCGTAATTTCCGAATCCTTCCAGTTCCCGGTCCAGCAATTTCAGCCGGACTTTCGCAAGAATTCCATGGTATACCGGATTGGCGACCAGCTTTTTAATAAGAAATTTCAGGACCGGGAGGACTCCTTCCAGCAGGTCTTTCCGGTCCAGCATCTTTTCAAATTCAAATTCAGCCTGGAAAGGAAACTGTGCATCGGTTGACCTTAACATGATAGATTCCGGGTATTTTGTTTTGAGGATGCTGTCATAACCGAATGAACCCACGGCACATTCTATTAAATTATTGGCGCTGTAAATGATCTGCTTGTTTTCGGCTACCATCAGGGAGCGTATTCGGTTTGTCCTGCCATGGGTGTCCATAAAGACAACAGTGAACCCACCGGCCTCACATTTTCCCCAGTACCATTTTGGGATCAGTTGATCCAGGTGCAGTGGATGATGTTCATCAACCCTGATATAATTGTGATCATGATATCCGCTGCCGTTTTGGATCAGATAGTGCTTGTTCCCGTGGTAAAAATCGCCTTCAACAACGGCCAGGGGCATGGGGATGATCCATGCGAAGGCACCCTTTTTTTTCCCCATGCGGTGAACCACTTCCTTTCCCAGGGGTTTCCACCCTTCAATCACACCCTTGAATCTGAAATTGCACCTGAACTTCGGTATATTGATGTTGATAAAATATTCCGGGGGTGTATCAGGCGTTGCCAGGATTTTTACTTCATCCCTGATGGACAGATGGCAGTGCCAGATGCCGGCATTCATATCGTTGAGTGAATAGGCAAGGGAAAAGCTTTCACGATGTTCCGGGGTGTTCACTGAAACCGCCAGCTGAGGGAATATCCTGGTTTTCAGCGGATCGGTCCCGATATGCATCACGATCTTCAGGAAGATACCGGCTTCCCGGTCAATGATATCGAAATACCACCATTCGAAATCCCCGGTATTGTAGTCGGTAATGTGAAGCCCGTCATCTTCAGGACTGACTATCAGATCAGCGTCCAGCACTTTTCCTGCCTGATCCGGATCAAACACAACGACACCATTATCCTGGACTATTCCCTGATGTGTGTAACCCATGGCAGTATTCATGCACCTGTCCGGTTATTGTGTGGTGTACCCGCCGTCCACGATCAGGTTGAGGCCTGTAACAAATTCATTTTCAAGGAGGAAAATAATTGCATGTGCAATTTCTTCCGGCTTGCCGAGCCGCCCGATCGGATGCTTTTCAACCAGTGTGTCATAAAAATCACCCAGGGCTTCCCTGTTTACCATACCGGATTCCACGTATCCGGGATTTACCGAATTGACACGGATATTTTTTGCTGCGTATTCAAGCGCCAGTGATTTTGTCAGCGTATTCACCGCTCCTTTGCTGGCATTGTAGGCAAATGCTCCCGGTTGTCCCACAAACCCCAGGATGGAGGAAGTATTGATGATGCAACCACAGCCTGCAGTTTTCAGCATGTGCTGAATGGCGTGTTTGCACCCGAAAAAAACGCCATGCTGGTTGATGGATATCACTTTGTTGTATTCTTCAAAACTCATTTCATGTGTGGAAGTGATGATGCCCACCCCTGCATTATTGACGATAATATCCAGCTGTCCGTATTTCCGCACGGTATCATTGACCATTTTCTCAACGGATTCTTCCTTGGCCACATCCACGTAAATGAAGAATACTTCCGCTCCCTTTTCCAGCAGTTCTTTTTCCAGCGATTTTCCGGCCTTTTCATTGTAGTCGGCGATAACCACGCTGGCTTCTCTGTCCACCAGCGCTTTCACCGTTTCCAGTCCGATGCCGGATGCACCTCCGGTAACAATGGCGATTTTGTTTTTCAGCTTGTTCATGATCTTTTTAAGTTATTATGTTGGGTTCAAACCAGTTTTACGCATGCTGCACATATAAAACAATCCTGCAGCGGCAGTGTTCAATTTCAGGGTTAATGAGAGGACCATACATCCATTATGGTGGTACTTCACCGGGACACCCGTTCCCTTGCCCGGATCACACTTTCATGGATATTATTGAAAAACCAGTTCCTTTCCCGCTCCGCATTTCCGCTGATCAGGGTTGACTTCTTGATGATATTACGAACCATGATCAGGTTCTGCCTGAAGAAATCCTGGTTGTTGGTGAAAAGCAGGTTGATCGCTCCGTTGGTGAGATAGGTCGTGCCCTGGCCGCCCGAGCAGACCAGTATCACGTTATCGGTCAGGGTGAGGTTGTTGCTGTAAAATTTAAGATTGTCTTCGATCCCTGAAGGTTCTGAACCACGGAGGTATTTGCAGCCCGCCTCGGCCTGGTTCCTCAGGTGTTCTATCAGATCCAGGGCTGAATTGCACAGGGTGATCACATCATCCCTTTTCTCAAAAAATCCGGAAATCCAGTAATATTCAAGCTGCTTCAGGAAACTCAGCAAAAATTCCTGGGTCAACAGCTCTGTTGTATTGAACTTCATGAAGTGACTGGCGATGAGGGAGCTGAGTTCATAATTTTCTTCATCCACGGCGGACAGGGAGAATTTCCGGTTCCGGTAAGAAGGGAAATCCAGGTTCGACTTGCTCCAGAAAAATATTTTGAATGCCAGGATATCAGGAAATTGCACTGCATGGAAGAGATTCAATTCATTCAGCTGAAAGATGAGTTCCACCGGTGCCTGCTGCATCAGGTTTTCCATCAGTCCGAGAACCGTCCTCAGATAACTGGTGAAACCATACTTTTCCTCATCCAGGTACATGAGCCGGAAAGTGACGGAATCCGGTCTAATGCCCATCAGGTTATCCAGGGAAATGTTGAAATGCGCTGCCAGGGTCTCCGCCTCGTCGAGCGTAAGTGTCTTATCCCCCCTTATCCTCCTGTATGCACTGTCTGAGCTCAGATTCAGCAATTCAGCTATTTCATCCACAAGGGACAGGTGTGAAGGCAGGCTGCTTCTGATGCTTTCAAACAGTACCTTCTGAAGGTCGGGTGACTTTTCCATCATGCGAATCAGTTGAACCTCAGTAAAAGTTATGAAAAATTCATAATACGACCGCTGCGGACCGGATAGTTTCAGCACGTATTGCAACGCAGTATTGCCCTGGGTGCAATTTTTGCATATCTCCGTCTTTCTTTTCAAAATATAAGACATTTTTTTGAATTTCAATAACCTGCAGGTTCCCTTACCCGGATATTCATTTTCCCGGGGCCATGTTCCGGTCGTAATTTTATTCCTGATAAGATCATTAACACCGGACAAAACCAAAAACCCTGCAGCCATGATACCCAATTTGATCACACTGATCATCGTTCTCGGTCTCCCCGGATTCCTGATTTTCGCAGAAAAACGTTCCAGGATCATCCGGTGGATCGGTCCCATCATCCTCTGTTACCTGGCCGGGATCCTCATCGCGAACACCCATGTGCTGGAACCGGATCCCGGCATGCTCTCTTCCGTTACGGAGATCAGCGTATGCCTGGCCATCCCGCTCCTGCTTTTCTCCACGGACCTGAAGGGGTGGATGAGGCATGCCAGAAAGACCCTTCTTTCATTTCTGATCGCTGCCACGGGAGTGACAATCGTATCTGTGATCGCCTACTTTGTTTTTTCGGACCATGTCCCGGATGCAAACAAGGTTTCGGGAATGATGATCGGTGTATATACGGGCGGAACGCCGAACATGAGCGCCATCGGAATGGCCCTGAATGCCGAGGAAGAGATTTTTATCCTGCTGAACAGTGCGGACATCATCATCAGCGGTATATACTTCATTTTCCTGCTCACGCTGGCCAAACCCTTCCTTCGCCTGTTCCTGCCTGCTTTTTCAGGTCCCAAAGCCTCTACTGGAGTATCGGGTCCTCCTGATTCTGCGGATAACAGAAAGCGGGGACTTTTGCATATTGCCCTGGGAGTTACCCTTTCAGCTGTGATCGTGGGAGCGGCCATCGGGCTGTCCATGCTGATCACGGGAGAAATTACAACACCGGTGATCATTTTGCTGCTTACCACCTTTGCCATCGGCGCTTCATTTTCCGGAAAAGTGAGGAACCTCAGGAACAGTTACCGGACAGCGGAATACCTGCTGTTTGTTTTTGCCATCGCCATGGGTGCCATGGCCGACATTCGGGACCTGATGCTGGCGGGACCCCGGATCTTCCTTTACTGTGGCTTCATCGTTTTTTTTCCATCGTTTTTCATTTTTCGTTCTCCGCCCTCTTCCGGATTGATGCCGATACGGTGATCATTACCTCCACGGCAGCAATTTTCGGACCTGCCTTCGTGGGTCCGGTTTCCAATGCGATCAGGAATCCAGGTGTGGTTTTTTCGGGCATTACCATGAGCTTACTGGGGTTTGCATGCGCCAACTATCTTGGCATCCTTGTTGCCACTGTTCTGAAATAACCGCCGGATACCATGAGAACCACAGCATTTCATTTCCCTGTGCAGGGAAAAAGACCGGAGGAAGTACTCCGCGAGATCAGCCGGAAACGGACAGAGGATTTCGGATGGAAAGACGGGAAAATGTTTGGTTTTGTATACTATCCGGGCGATGAAATCGCAGAGATCCTGGAAAATGTATTCAGGCTTTATATGCATGACAATACATTGAATCCGACTATGTTCTGTTCGGTGAGAGCAATGGAGAATGAATTGGTCGCCATGGTTGGGGACCTGCTGCACGGTAGCAGGGATACGACCGGGTCCGTAACTTCGGGCGGGACGGAGAGCATCCTGATGGCCATGAAGGTGGCCAGGGACCGGAAGAGGGAAGAGATGCCCGGCATCACGCCCGAGGTGATCGTTCCCACTACCGCCCATCCTGCATTTGACAAAGCCGCTCACTATCTGGATATGAAGCTGCTCCACGCCCCTGTGGACCAGGATTTCAGGGTGGATGTAACTAAAATGGAATCGCTGGTCACCCGCCGCACCGCGATGCTGGTGGGATCCGCTCCGTGCTTTCCGTATGGCGTGGTGGATCCCATTGCCGGGATTGCGGGACTGGCCAGGCAACATGGACTGCTATGCCATGTGGATGCCTGCATGGGCGGATTGATGCTCCCATTCCTGGAAAAACTGGGCTATCCCGTAACCCCGTTTGATTTCCGTGTGAAAGGTGTCACATCCATATCAGCGGATATGCACAAGTATGGTTATGCTGCAAAAGGTGTGTCCCTGATACTGTACCGGGATCCGGAACTGCGAAAACGACAGTTTTTCATCACCACCGAATGGCCCGGCGGAATATTTGCCTCCAATTCGTTGCTCGGAAGCAAGAGCGGGGGTCCGGTGGCTGCCGCCTGGACTGTGGTGAAACTGATGGGATTAAAAGGATACATGGCGAATGCAGCCGCAGTGATGAACGCGGTGAAAAAAATCCAGGAAGGGATTCGGGAGACCGGGGGACTGGATATAGCCGGTCATCCTGAGATGAGCGTATTTGCAGTAAAGTCGGACAGATACGACATCCATGCCATTGGCGATGAGCTTGCAAAAAGGGGGTGGTTTGTCGACCGGTTGCAGTATCCCGCCTGTATACATCTGACCGTAAACAGCCTCCAGGTCGGCAAAGAGGAGGATTTTCTGGATGATCTGGGGGATGCTGTTGCTGCGGTAAAGTCCCAGAACCACGCAAGTCCGGTAAACCGGTTGATCATCGCTGCCGTAACGGGACTCTCCGGACTGCTTCCGGAAAAACTATTCGGGAAGCTCATGGATTCAGCCTCCCGACTCATCCCGGCGGGAGACAACTCATCCGGGCACCGGGCCCTTTATGGCATCAGCACAAATATTAAAAACAGGCACAACCTGAAGGAGATGATCACCTGCATATACGACAAGATTTACCGGGCCAGATAAATCACCGCCAGGCATTGTCCGTGAATTGTTGCGGGAAGGCATTTTTTTTTAGATTTGTGGATAATGCCTGTAACGAATCCGCAACCCGGCCGTCTTATAACGGATGACTAATCCGAATTTCGCATGTTGAACAGAACCCTGATTGCAACTTCATTCCTTTTGATATTTGCGATTACGATATTGCACGGACAGACTGAATATCTCCCCAAGAAAAGATACAACGCATACCGCGTGGATGTGGCCCCCGACATCGATGGTGCGTTTGATGACCCGGCATGGCAGCAGGGGGAGTGGGCCTCGGGTTTTGTCCAGTTTGAACCCAGTGAAGGCAAACCACCCTCACAACAGACCGAATTCAAACTTGCTTTCGACGACACGAACCTGTATTTGGCCATCAGGGCGCTGGACAATGCGCCGGACAGCATCAACAACCGGATGAGCCGCCGCGATAACGGGGACGGGGACATGGTCTTCGTGATTTTTGACAGCTACCACGACCTGCGCACCGGTTTTTGCTTCGGGGTTAGTTCGGCAGGGGTGCGGTCTGATTTTATCTTTTCCAACAACGGCGAAAATGAAGATCCCACTTGGGATCCCATCTGGCAGGCGAAGTCAATGATCCATGCATGGGGGTGGGGCGCAGAGATGAAGATCCCCTTCACCCAGTTACGGTTTAAGAAAAACGCAGAGGAAGTGTGGGGATTCGAGGTGGCCCGGCAGATCTTCAGGCATAATGAAATGAGCCTGTGGCACCCGCTCCCCAGGACCGCCCCCGGAGTGATCCATGCCATGGGTGAGCTGGACGGACTGCAGGAGATTGAACCGCGAAGGCAGCTGGACCTGATGCCATACGGTGTGGCTGCCATCAAAACCTACGAGCCCGTGGAGGGGAATCCTTTTGCCGACGGATCCGAGCCGAAGTTCAACTTCGGTCTGGACGGGAAGATCGGGGTCACCAACAACCTGACCATGGATTTTACAGTCAATCCGGATTTCGGACAGGTGGAAGCGGATCCCTCGGAGGTGAACCTGACGGCATATGAGACCTATTTCGAGGAAAAAAGGCCCTTCTTTATCGAAGGGAACAGTATTACAAGCTTTAATGTGGGACTGGGCGACGGGGATGTGGGGAATGACAACCTTTTCTATTCAAGGCGCATTGGCCGCAGGCCGCAGGGCTACCCCGGGGTGGAGGAAGACGAATATGTGAAGATGCCCATATTCACACCCATCCTGGGAGCGGCCAAACTTACCGGGAAAACAGAAAAAGGTATTTCCCTGGGAGTGATCGAGGCCGTGACGGCAGAAACCAGGGCAACCATAGCTCACAACGGGGACCGGCGGCAGGAGACGGTGGAACCGCTGACCAGCTATTCCCTGGTGAGGGTTCAGAAGGATTTCAACAAGGGAAATTCCATATTCGGGGCGGCAGCCACCGGCACCATCAGGAGACTGGAAGGGACGGAACTGGACTGGCTTCACAGAAATGCAACCAGTGCGGGAGTGGATTTCACACAGTATTTCAAGGAGCGTAATTACATGTTCAACGCGGCACTCTACATGAGCCGCATAACAGGTTCCACGGAAGCCATTTCAAATACCCAGCTTTCGCCGGCAAGATATTTCCAGCGGCCCGATGCCGGTTACGTGGCATATGACTCCACCCGCACCAGTCTTTCCGGACTGGGGGGAAAGCTTCAGGTCGGAAGGATCGGGGGAAAATGGAACTTCTTGTTCATGAATGTATTCAAGAGTCCCGGGCTGGAATTCAACGATATGGGGTATATGCAGCAGGCGGATCAGATCCTGAGTGTATTGTGGACCGGGTACAATTTTACCGAGCCGTTCAGCGTCTTCAGGTCTTTGAACCTGAACAATGATGTGTTTCTCTCCTCCGATTTCGGCGGCCGGGTCAACGGCATCGGGTACGAATACAATGTGAATGCGGATTTCAAGAACGAATGGGACGCGGGGTTTGGTGGAGGGTTCAATTTCCACCAGGTCTCCAACAGCATCCTCAGGGGCGGTCCTTCCATGCAACTGCCCAAAAGTGGCAGGTTCCATGGTTACATTGAGTCCGATGACCGGAAGGCATTTTCGGCCGGGGCCAACTTTTTTACGTCCCGGGGTACGGAAAAGTATTACCGGGAAAGCTCCGTCGGGCTGGACCTGACTGTCCGGCCGCTGAATACCCTGACCATCTCACTCAATCCGTCCTACTCCGTCTCGACCAATGAACTCCAGTATACTACCCGTGAAGCAATGAACGGGGACGATCGATATCTGTTTGGCAAGATTGATCAAAAAGTGCTCAGCATGTCGCTCAGGATCAACTTCAGCATCGTGCCTGATCTGACCATCCAGTACTGGGGTCAGCCATTTGTCGCCTCCGGCGAATACACCGGCTTCAAAATGATCACCGATCCGAAGGCGGCGGAGTTCACCGACAGGTACCATGTGTTCACATCCGGGCAGATCAGCCTCGTGGACGATTCCTATATGGTAGACGAGGATTTGGACCTGCAAACGGACTACAGCTTCGGGAATCCCGATTTCAATGTGGATGAATGGCTGTCTAACCTGGTCATTCGCTGGGAATTCCTGCCCGGGTCAACCGCATACCTGGTGTGGTCGCAGACCAGGGATTACTTCGCTCCGGAAGGAAGCTTCCAGCTGCGGGAAAACGTGGACAAATTATTCACCGATAAGAAACCCACCGATACCTTTTTACTGAAATTCTCCTACAGGTTCGGGTTGAGGTAGCTCAATCCATGAATTCCTGGTCCCGCTCGTAGGAATCCATATCGTTGAAACTGTACTGGTAGGTCATCGGTACAAGCTCATTGTATTCGTCCGTGGTCGCATCGGAGAGACAGGCGTCGATGATCCGTTTCCCGGTCTGAAGCAGATCCGGCTGCAGGTATTGCAGGAGCTGCTCCCGGAAGAAATCTTTCAGCTGTTCTGCCCCGGCATCGTATCCTTCCAATCCCACCTCGGTCTGGTTGTAAACCTTCAGGAACCGGGACGGGATCTTGGATCCTTCCAGGGTCATGTAATTCAATTCATAACCCAGCAGGGGGCATCTCGCGGGCTGGTACTGGTCGGGTCTCAGCCTGGCCACTCCCCTCCGGGTCAGGTATTCCCGCATGAGAAGCTCGGGTTTGAATCCCACCTTCCAGACGCCGATGTACTGGTTGGGCACCAGGGTGAAGGTGGTCCGGGGTGTCTCGATGATCTGTTTCAGCAATATATTGGCATGGATCACCCTTCTCCCGGTGGCAAAAGGCCAGTAGGAGCCCACCCCTTCGCTTTCCATGCTTCCGGTGGAGACGATGCTGGGATTGTTGTGACCGCGCGGGGAGACCAGGCGCCATAACCAGGCCAGGGCAGGAGGAAGGATGTGGAACATGCCTATAATGCCATAGGCTGGTTTATCGGCTGAAGAAACGGGAGTCCTGATGCCGAAGCTGCGTATATCCACCGAGACCGGCTTATCGATCACATTGGGCACAGTATCCCTGGGCAGAATCACACGGGGATTGGGGCAACGTTTTCCCGGCTCATCCTCGATATGTTCCCAGATCAGCGTGGTGGCCCCGGGATTGCTTTCAATATTCAGGAATAGCATCTGTTTTCCCGGATGGATGGTTACTTTTTCCAGGAAAGGATCATCACCGTACTGTGTTACGCCATCCACCCTGACAAACCATGCATTTTCGGCATCGATGATACGGAGCTTTCCGTCGTTCCGCTGAAGGGAAGGATGGCAGAAGGCCATATCATCGGCCACCGGTCTGAAAGAACAGAACCGGGGGATGGTGATCAGTCTTTCTTCCCCGGTTACGCTGTTTGTACCCAGCAGCACGCGTCCGTCAGGTTCCCGGACAATATGCTGATGCAGTTCGCTTTTTCCGCCGCCGCTGGCTCCCTCATGCATGAAGGTGGTGATGTTGTCGTAGGGGCTGACGGACTGTACAGCGGAGCAGTGGGCCGTGATCCAGCCCTCTTTTTCCCCCTGGGTGAGCAGTACCCCGTACAGGCCTTTTTTTGCGCTGGGACCTGGATAGAGGTTGTAGGCGTAGAGTTCATGCATCCGGTCGGTCCGGAGATGGACCACCACCTGCTTTCCATTGAAATGGGTATGCCTGAAAACAGGAGCCACAAATATCACCGATCCCAGTTCCGTCCCTTCCTTCAGTTCATCCGGGGGGATGATGGCCTGCAGCATGGAGAGTCCCATGGCGAAGAAAGCCGCATTGGAGGGAACGATGGCCAGGCCATGCGACCCTACTCCAAGCCTTCCGGCAAAATAGAAGAATACCGCCAGCTCCTGTGCCTGTAACCACTGAAATGTTTCTTCCTGCAGGGAGCTGAACGCATACCCGTACTTTTCCCCGAAACGTTTTTTATCGCTCGGCTGATCGTCGGCTATGGCCATGGTGGCCGGATCCCGGCGCCGCATGTAGGGCTCCGGGTAATTCACGGCAATACCATTCTTCACCCGGTGAACATATGCTTCCGTCACTTCCCCTTTCCCGGGGACTTTGTATTTGACTACATATTCCCTGTTCTCCCTGCCGCCGGTGGCGGCATCTGCCAGTTCGCCGGTGGTTCCGTAAACCCGGAACCCTGTGCATCCGGTCAGTACCTCCCTGATGTGATCGGGGATTTCTATATGCTTGTCATCCAGGAGTTTGAATAAATCATGCATGCATTGGATCGTTAATGGATGTGCGCATATCCGCAACGGCACATTCCTGTTACCCTGTAAAAATAAGGAATGTCAGAATATATCAGTCAGGTATACCGACATTTATATTCATCCCCAGCTGAACGGAAAGATTCTTTTCCAGATAGGGATTTCCCATCTGCCATCCGTGCGTTTTCCCGGACAGCCGGATATAGCCGGAGATTGCTCTGCTGATAATGAACTGTGGCCTGATAGAGAGGGAGCCCCCGGCCTTCTTTTCATTCAGCCAGAAGGAGGCGGGCTGGTTCCAGAGGTCCATCTCCATGTCCGCGCTCATTCTTTCGCTCAACCTGAAATCGAACACGCCCAGTCCGATCCCGTAACCGGCTGCCGACCTGTTGCCGTACCTGTGGGCATTTACGAGAAGGTTGTGATCCATGATCTTCAGCGGTACAAAGAGGGCAATGTCATTTCCGAAATGGGTGGGGGCATACTGGGTGAACAAATTGAATGAGAATTCGGGACTCAAGCGGATCCTGTTCACGAATAAAATGGCCGGGTTCAGGAAATTCAGCAGTGAAAGCCTTTTCTGCCGGACCAGGTATTCCTGCGCTTCGGAAGAAAGGTCGGAGAAACCGACCCTTCGGTTGACCCCCTCACCGTTCGGAAAAGGGTCCCTGGTTTCGGTATAGGGCAGTCCGGGATTGAACATGTCAGCAGCCCAGGCCGTCAGGTCCGCTCCGGCATAATCCCGCAGCGCCGGGTCCGGGTCCTCATGGGGCGGGGCGATGATCTTTACGGAATCCGAGGCCGCACTGGTTGAGAATCTGAAATAATTGTGCACATACCAGGCATTGTAGAGCAGCAGTGCGTTCTTCGCCAGGCTTCTGTGATGATAAAAATCCCCTGTGGAAATCCTGCGGTTCAGAATGACCTCATACTGCACTCCGGCCACATATGAATTAAGCAACCGGTCGGGTTCATCCGCTTTCAGGATTTCCAGCATTTCATCGGGAATCCCGTAAACGGTCCCGTCCCACCGGTGGAAAAGCCAGTTGCCGTTTTTTGATGGAACGCCTGCCTCCCCGAGCACCGTCCGGTGGAATTCCTCATGCGCCCATACGCCCAGCGGGATTGGCAGTTCACTGGCGTACCGGGAGAATGCCAGTCCTGACAGGTACTTAAAAGCATGGTTTGAGATATTCCTCAACTGATAACCGGGATTGTTCCCTGGCCTGAATATGGCATTTCCCAGTGCATCAATGCCATAGAAACCCAGTTCATAAAAGTCCCTGGACCATTCGAGGGACTGGTTCATGGAAGGAAAGTAACCGGGAAGTGAAAGATTCTGCGGGTAGTCGAATAAGGGGATATCCAGTCTGAGCCGGTAGACTTCCGGATCCTGGGCCTGTAACGATACGGAGAATTGGAGGACAAGTGCAGTGAACAATATTTGTGCTTTCATTTCATTTATACAGATTTTAAATAAATTACAGGACGACCAGTTTGATGACGCTGTTTTTCTCACGGCCTGCTGTCAGGAGGTAATACATTCCGGGCTCACCGGGTGCCGGAAATTGAACAGGTTCACCGAAGACGGACAGATCCGCCACCTTCCTCCCGGTTCCGTCAAACAGAAAGAAAGGACCGGCCTCCGGCCGCGATCCTGCAAGGGAAACGGACTGACCCCTCATCGCGGGATTCGGGTACACCGTCATGGTTGCTGGACTGGTTCCGGGGGGGAGTGCCACCGGAGACTGGTAGGCCGTCCGTGTGAAGACCCGCTCTCCCATAAACTGCACCATAAATATACGGCCCTTGGCATCTTCGGTGTAATACTGGGGATCCCTGCCACCCTGCGGATAGTATCCGAGGTTCTGGGTGACCTGTTCCCACCCGCTGCTACCATCCCGGGTATACCAGGTGCCCCCGGTATGCAGTGATCCTGAAGTGGAACTGTACCACAGACCATCCCCGGAAAAGAAAATGTTGTACAGGGTCCGGTCAAGCCACCATTGCTCAGGTTCCATCAGGGTGAAGACGGACCAGTTTCCGGATCCTTTGACATCGCCGATGTGCTTTTTCAGGTTCAGCCTTACCATGCCCTTACCGGCAATCCCCTGGAAACTGAGATAGACGGAGTCGCCTGGGGAGATCGATAATCCGGTGGTAAATTCGATTTTCATCCGGTCCTCCACATCGTTCTTCCCGTCGATGTTTATGGCCACGTGCTCCCAGTGCAGACCGTTGTCTTCCGAAATGAACAAACCGCCGTTCCCGGTAACAAAATGATCGTGGACTGCCAGGTAGAGTCTCCCGTTGCTGTCAATGGCGATCTTCTCCGAACCTGTGTAACTGCCCAGTCCCCCGTTCCTTTGCTCCCAGTCGCCCCCCGGCCCCGGAGCATGGAATACTCCGTCGCCCTTATACCCCGTATCATCGTATCCGCCGGTGATGGCAAATAATGCCCCTTCCTTGTTTTCTATGATCTGCAGCACCGGATAAGCAGAACTTACCGGCACACTGTCCCAGCTGCTGCCGAGGTCAGCAGAGCTGTAAATTCTCCCTGTGCCACCCGCAAGGATGACGCCTGATCCAGATACATACATGGAGTGGACAGCAGATGCCTTCAAAACGGTCTGAAATGAACCGCCGTCGTCCGGACTTCTGATGATCCCGTCGGTGAGACCTGCAAAGAGGATGGAATCCGCTGCAATAGCGATTCCGATTTTGGGCTCCCCGGGAAATTCCCCGGTCAGCTCCCAGAATTGCTGTCCCGCTGTTTCAATCAGCGGGAGCCATAACAACAAAAACAGGACCCCGGAACCTGGCCGGAATGATCCTGCAAAAAAACGCCGTTTCAATTTATATGGGTGTCAAAAAAGTGAAATAATCACGGAAACATGGTTGCGCAGGTTTTGTTTGTTAAAGAAATGTTAAACCCACCCTGATTTTTTAGATTTTTTAACAATTCAATTGATTTCAAATTTTCAGACAGTCTTATTTTTGCGTTCCGTACCAATTTTCATTTAAAAATAATAGGAGGATTTTTTCATGATTGTCCGTACGCAATTTTTCCGGTTCCTGCTGCTTGCCCTGTCCGTTTTTTTACCGGCCGGGGCGGTTCTTCAGGCAGCCGGCGGCATTACGCTGTACACCCCGTACACCAGTATCTCGGTGCCGCCCGGTGAATCCATCGATTATTCCGTCGAAGTCAGGAACGACGGGAGTGTGGTAAGAAATGTGGACCTTCGTGTGACCGGATTGCCGGAGGGATGGGAAGCCACCCTGAAAGCGGGGGGGTATCTCATCAGGCAGATCTCCGTGCTGCCGGGCGAGAAAAAGACACTTTCATTCCAGGTGAATGTCCCCCTGAAAGTGGACAAGGGAAACCATTCCTTCAGGCTTGTCGCAACCAACTATGACGCGCTGACCCTGGTTGTCAACGTATCCGAGCAGGGCACATTCAAAACCGAATTCACGTCCGACCAGGCCAATATGGAAGGCCATTCCGATTTTAATTTCACATTCTCCACAAAACTGAAGAACCAGACCGGTGTGAAGCAGATGTATTCTCTCCGGGCAGGTACCCCCCGTGGATGGAATGTAGTCTTCAAGCCCAATTACAAGCAGGCGACGGCGGTGGAGGTTGAACCGGGCCAGACTGCGAATATCTCCGTGGAGATCAAGCCTCCCCATGCCATTGAAGCCGGAACCTACAGAATTCCCGTGCAGGCTGTCAACAGCGCCACGTCCGCCGAAATGGACCTGGAGGTGGTGATCACCGGTTCCTATGAGATGGAGCTTACAACGCCCAACGGATTGCTGAGTGCGAAAACCACCGCCGGGAAAGAGAAAAGGATCGAACTTCTGCTGAAGAACACAGGTTCGGGTGAGCTGGAAAATGTGATATTCAGGGCTGCCAGTCCCCGTAACTGGGATGTACAATTCACCCCCGATACGGTAGCTCATTTAAAACCAGGAGAAAACGCCGGTGTATATGCCACAATTACGGCCGCAGACAAGGCCATACCCGGGGATTATGTAACCCGGATCACTGCCCGGACTCCCGAAGCTTCCTCGGAGGCCTCGTTCAGGATCTCTGTGAAAACACCGCTGCTCTGGGGATGGCTGGGCATCCTGATCATCGTCGCCATCATCGGGCTCATTTATTATCTGTTCCGGAAATACGGAAGGAGGTAATCCATGGAGAAAATCATCGAGCTGTCCGGCCTGACCAAAAGGTACGGAACGCATATTGTTGTAAATCACCTGGACATGTCCGTCGGAAAGGGCGAAATATTCGGATTGCTGGGCCCCAACGGCGCAGGAAAATCGACCACCATACTGATGATGATGGGGCTCACTGAGCCGGATGCGGGGACCGTGAGGGTCTGCGGCCTGGATCCTGTCCGCCGTCCGATCCAGGTGAAACGAAAAGTGGGGTACCTGCCCGAGGATGTCGGGTTCTACGAGGACATGACCGGCATGGAAAACCTGGTCTATACGGCACGGTTGAATGAGATTCACGCTGACGAGGCGGCACGCAGGGCAGGCGGGCTGCTTGAAAATGTGGGACTGAGGGAGGTGAAACATAAGAAGACGGGAAAATACTCCCGGGGCATGCGGCAGAGACTGGGCCTTGCAGATGTGCTGATCAAGCACCCGGAGGTGATCATTCTGGATGAGCCGACCCTGGGCATTGATCCGGCAGGGGTGAAGGAATTCCTCGAGCTCATTGTGAAGCTGAGCAGGGAGGATGGCATCACGGTCCTTTTTTCGTCCCACCAGTTGCACCAGGTGCAGCAGGTATGCGACCGGGTGGGTATATTTGTGGATGGAAGGCTGCTGGCTCAGGGTGATATCGGGTCCCTGGCTGCACAATTGTTCCCGGACACCCACATGACCAGGAAGATCGGGCTGGATGAAATTTATTACAGGTATTTTCAGGGAGGAGATGACCATGAATAATGCACATCCAAATACACGGGGAAAGGACAGAATCTCCACACGGCCTTTCTGGGTCATGGTGCAGAAAGAGGCTGCGGATCATGCCAGGAGCTGGCGCTTCATCATTCTGCTGGGTATCGTGGTCCTCACCTGCCTGGGTTCGCTGTACACGTCGCTCTCAAATTTTACGGAAGCGCTCGGTAAAAACGATGCCGAGAACGATTTCTTTTTCCTGAACCTGTTTACCCTGTCCGACGGCACCCTGCCCTCTTTCTTCGTGTTCGTCAGCTTCCTGGGGCCGTTGCTGGGTATCAGCCTGGGATTCGATGCCATCAATTCGGAGCAGAGCAAAGGAACGCTGAGCCGGATCATGGCGCAGCCCGTACCGAGGGATTATGTGCTGAATGCCAAGTTTATGGCCGGATTGATCGTGGTAAGCATCATGTTCTTCACGCTCAGTTTCCTGGTGATCGGGACGGGTTTGATCGTGCTCGGGATCCCGCCCACTGCCGAAGAGTTCCTGCGCATTACAATTTACACTGTACTGAGCATCATCTATGTCTCATTCTGGCTGAACCTGTCCATTTTCTTTTCGGTCAGGTTCAGGCAACCCGCAACCGCAGCCCTGGCAGGCATTGCGGTCTGGTTGTTTTTTACGGTGTTCTATCCATTGATCGTGAACCTGGTGCTGAAGGGGATCGAGCCATCCGATTTCGCTTCGCCCCGTGCAGTGTATCTGTACCAGAAACTGAAATTCGCCCTGGTCCAGGTCATGCCCGGTGAATTGTTCAGCGAGATCACCTCGACCCTGCTGATGCCTTCTGTGAGAAGCATCGGTCCGCTGACCATGGAACAGTTGCACGGTACCATTCCCGGACCGCTCCCGCCCGGCCAGAGCCTCCTGCTTGTCTGGCCGCAGTTAACGGGACTGATCGCCCTGACCCTGCTCTGTTTCGCGCTTTCCTACCTCTCTTTTATGCGCAGGGAAATCCGGTCGCGCTGAATCTTGTTTCAACGGGAAAGGCAGGTCCGCGGATAGTCTTGCAGCGGCGGCTATCTGTCCCACGATGCATGCCGCTCCGCTGCAATGCTGTCCCATACAGGCACAAGGGTTTGCAGGAAAAGTGCTTTTGCAGCATTGAGGGCATCCATGTCGAGACCGATAAATTGCTGGGCCTGTGCTTTGGTGGTGATATCGGGGTACGGCACCTCTGCTGTGAATCCCCTGTTCAGCAGCAGGCGGGCCAGCCTGATCCTTCCTTCCTGGATAATATCTATGGCCGTGGCAATGGTGCGGCTGACCTCCACGGGTGAGTGGAAGGATGCCCCGTGCGAGGCAGCGGCATAGTCCCACCGCCACTGGGCATGCCTGATGGCGGTCAGGATTTCTTTCATCTCGTCTTCTGTGGCACCCAGTTCCCATGCTTTCTGTGCCTCGGTATGCGCACGTACCAGTAGCCTTTCGAGCTGGTCGCGGTTCTCAATGATCTGGTCCTGCCGCTGGTAAACATTGGCAATCAGCTTCTCAGTCTCTTCCCTGTGACACACCTGGCAGGAGTTGGCCACGTTGTCCAGCGGACTCCGCACGTGGTGATCGGTAAATTTCATCCCTCCCTCACTTGTGTACGGCATATGGCAGTCAGCGCAGGATACACCCCTGTCAGCATGAATGCCCGTCATATAGATCTCATAGCCCGGATGCTGGGCCTTGAGCATCGGAGCGCGGCTCATGGAGTGGATCCAGTCCGAGAATTGCGCCTGGTCGTAATACGCCTCCATTTCTTCTGCTTTGAAACCGTTATCCCAGGGATGGGTGAGGTAGTTCCCCGCTCCTTTGAAGTAATATTCCACATGGCACTGGGCACAAACCAGGGAACGCATCTCCTGGTGGGATGCCTTGGTGACATCCTTTCCCATTCGTTCAAATGCCTCTATCAATGCAGGACGCGTGATGCGCAGGTTCATGGTCTCCGGGTCATGACAGTCCGCACATCCGATCGGATTTACAATTTCCTCACCCCGGGATGCCCATGTTCCGCTGTAAAACTCGGCCACTCCCACCTCGGCCATTACCCTGGGCACATCCGGTCCCTTGCAGCTCCAGCAGGTATTGGGCATCGGACCGTCATCGGGACCTGCCGGTCCGCCTGTGCGCAGAATCTGCCGAATATCCTCAATGGCGTATGCATGTCCGCGTGCCTGGTTGTAATCTTTTGAAAAGGAATAACCCGCCCACAGCACCACCATGCGCGGGTCCACCTCGAGCATATCGATCCAGGCACTGCCGTTGTATTTGCTTCTGAAGGAAGTGTCAGTTGTCTGCAGGTATGACTGGTACTCACGCGGGAAGTTTTTGCCCCACTCGGCGTTGCGGGGTTCAAATTCCGACAGTTCTACCCGGGGGGTATAAGCAAAAAGGGCTTCTGCGCGCCGTTCGATGATGCTGGAGGCAAGCAGGCCCAGCAGGAAAACCACGATCACCGTGACGGCGAAAAGGAGCCATCCGAGCCATGGTTTTTTTTCTACTTTTTCTCTGATTGTGGTCATGCGATACATATTATTAATTGCGCTTATTTTCCTGTGAAAGACCTGAGCCATTCGGGTACCGGGCTTTCGGGAAGCGGTACGCGTGCCCATGGCGTACTGGTAAGGCTGTTGACCCTGCCGTGGGGAACCTCGCGGTGGCAGTCCCAGCAGAGGCGCTCGGTGGCCTCCCTGTGCTGGATGCTTTCCCCTGCAAGATATTTGAATCCGTGAAGGATCTGGTCATGGCACCGGATGCAGTTCTCCTGCACCACCCCGATACCGGCATGGCGGATCCGGATCACCTGGGGCTCCCGCCTCAAT
>DSEO01000322.1 GCA_011056635.1 Bacteroides sp. | reverse complement strand
TGTGACTGAAGGGGCATCGGTGAAGGAATACGAATCCAATTTGTCCACCATGGTGGAATATGCCAGGCAGAAAATGGCCGGTTCAGGTGTTAAGCTGCTCTGGGGAACTGCCAATGTCTTTGGTAATCCCAGGTACATGAACGGAGCGGCCACCAATCCCGATTTCAAAGTTCTCCCCTGGGTAGCCACCCAGGTGAAGAATGCGCTGGATGCCACCATAACACTCGGAGGAGAGAACTATGTGTTCTGGGGTGGCCGTGAGGGCTATATGACATTGCTGAACACCCAGATGAAACGGGAACAGGAACACCTGGCACAGTTTCTGCATATGGCCAGAGATTATGCGAGGAGTAACGGATTCACCGGTCCTTTCCTCATCGAACCCAAACCCATGGAACCCACCAAACATCAATACGATTATGATGCGGCCACGGTGGTCGGATTCCTGAACAAATACGGACTGGAGGGGGACTTCAAGCTGAATATCGAGGTGAACCATGCCACACTTGCAGGCCACACATTCCAGCATGAGTTGCAGGTAGCGGTGGATAATGACCTGTTCTGCAGCATCGACGCCAACAGGGGTGACTACCAGAACGGATGGGATACGGACCAGTTCCCCATTGATCTTTACGAACTGGTGGAGGCCATGCTGGTGATCTTGGAAGCCGGTGGATTCAAATCCGGCGGCATCAATTTCGATGCCAAGACCCGCCGGAACAGCACCGACCTGGAAGATATTTTTTACGCACACATTGCCGGTATGGATGCATTTGCCAGGGCATTTGAGATCACACTGGACATCCTGGAAAATTCTCCCTACAGGAAAATGAGGGCGGACCGGTACGCATCCTTTGACGCTGGCCACGGTGCCAGGTTTGAGAAAGGAGAACTTTCCCTGGAAGCTTTGAAGGATCTGGTACATACGCTGGGCGAGCCGGAACAGTTATCCGGAAAACAGGAGCTTTATGAAGCCATTATCAGCCAGTATATCCGCTAACCATCTCAATTATGACAGACCCAACCAGATCTTCTTCCTTCCCCTTTGTAATCATTGCACTGACGCTGGTCGCCACCCTGGGCGGACTTCTTTTCGGGTACGATACGGCAGTCATCAACGGTGCCACCAATGCGCTGCGCCAGTTCTTCATCACTCCCCTGGAGGGTGATCCGGTGCTTGCATCGGCCACCATTATCCAGTTCAAGTGGCTCGTATCATTCTGCCTGGTCGTTATCGGGGCGCTGATCACAAGTTTCCTGATCAGGTTGTTCGGAAGAAACAAGGGATTGCTCTGGAGCACAATTTTCTGGATCGCGGGGATCACTGCGCTCTACCTCTTCCTGCTGCGTGGTGAGAACGTCCTTACCGAATCGCTGGGAAATTCCATCAAAGGTTTCACCATATCCAGTGCGCTGGTGGGGTGTATCATCGGTGGATCGGTGGGGGGGTATGTGGGCCAGAGCATGGGAAGGAAAAACGGACTGATCCTGGCCGCCATTCTTTTCCTGATTTCGGCGCTCGGATCAGCCATGCCGGAAAAACTGAATTTCCTGGGGCTTTCCACCATAAGCTCCTTCATTTTCTACAGGGTGCTCGGGGGGATCGGAGTTGGTCTGGCCTCCATGCTCTCCCCCATGTACATCGCCGAAATAGCACCTGCCAAAATTCGCGGCAAACTGGTTTCCTGGAACCAGTTTGCCATTATTTTCGGTATGCTGGTAGTCTATTTCGTCAATTATTTTATTGCCAGGGGCAGGGCTGCCGAATGGATCAATACCACAGGGTGGCGATGGATGTTCGGATCTGAAACCATTCCTGCCACACTGTTCCTGGTTCTGCTCTTTTTCGTACCCGAATCTCCGCGTTACCTGGTTCTGAAACAACAGGAAAACAAAGCCATCTCGTTGCTCAGGCGGATCAGTCCACTGCAGGCGGACAGGGTACTGGCCGACATCAAGGAATCGCTGAGGGAAAAGAAAGCGCCCTGGTTGTCCTTCGGCGGACTCGTGATCATCATCGGGATACTGCTTTCGGTATTCCAGCAGTTCGTCGGGATCAATGTGGTGCTGTATTATGCGGGTGACATATTCAGAAGCATGGGAGCCGGGAATGACACTTCCCTGTTGCAGACCATTATCGTTGGAATCGTCAACCTTTCATTCACCGTGGTGGCGATTTTTACGGTGGACCGGTTCGGACGGAAGCCCCTGATGGTGATCGGGGCCCTGACCATGGCTGTCAGTATGATTGCACTGGGACTCTCCTTTTACCTTGAGAGCGTGGGATTGTTGTCGCTCATATTCATGCTTACATATGTCGCCGCCTTCGCCATGAGCTGGGGCCCGGTGACCTGGGTGCTGCTGTCGGAGATCTTTCCAAACAGCATCAGGGGGGTCATGTCCATCGCCGTGGCATCCCAGTGGGTGGCAAACCTGCTGGTATCCTGGACCTTCCCCATGCTGAATGAAAGCACTGCATTGACAAGACTGTTCAACCATGGTTTTTCCTACTGGATCTACGGCCTGATGGGGATCCTGGCGGCATGGTTCGTACTGAAACTTGTTCCCGAGACCAAGGGCAGAACACTTGAAGAGATTGAAAAGTTCTGGAAAGCCAGGTGAGGGGCTTCAGAACAGACGGATAATCCCGTAAACCCCCACCATGATAATGGCGATGCAGCTGACAACAAGGGCCACGTTGTAGAACCTTCCCGGTTGAAGGATCTGGTTTTTTAGCCCGAACCTGAAATAGATCCCGGCGATGACCACAATCATCAGCATGATGAATGTGGCGATCCCTCCGATGGTGACCATCAGCACGGGGAGCCTGACCACCAGGAAGGCGATGGTCCATAACACCGGAAACACAATGGCCAGGATCCTGATGGTCCGTAACCGGACCCGGAGGTTGCTGAAGTCGATCCAATGCACCACCCCGAACAGGTCGGAGAAGACCCTGGTGCGGATGGCCAGAGCGGCAAACAGCGTGGAAAACAGGACCACAAAGGATCCGGCCAGGAAAATATTTTTTGCGGCGGGGCCCACCGAATCGGTATAGATTCTGGACAGGGTCTCGATCATTGCGTATCCCTCTGGAATTTCTCCCCGCTGGTGAAGAATGGCCGCACCCAGGACAAAGAAGGCTGCCGTTACGATGGTATAAACGATCATGGAAAGGAACGCATCCAGGTACATCACCCGTATCCATCCGGTTGCTCTCCTTTTCCATTCAGGCCGATCTCTGCACGGTCCCGAAAACCTGGCATAGCCCTTTTCGATGCACCAGTAATTATAGGAAAGGATCTCATCCCCGCCCACACCCGTGAGGCCGAATGCAGCCAGCGCGAAACCCACGGTCCCCCTCGGAAGCCTGAATGAGAGTCCCTCTCCCAGTTGGGACAGTGTGATCGCAAAACCGGTCTTCTGGACCATGAAAAGGGCCAGCATGGTAAACACAATGAAAATGCCCATAAAAAAGAGGGATATCTTTTCCACCAGCTCGTAATAACCGAACAGCATAATGGTGATAACCACCATGGCGGTGATGATGGTCCAGCCGCCCACGCCAATAGCCGGTACAGCCATGTGAAGGATCATGGCCACCCCGCCGATGATCCCGCCCAGCTGCAATGGTTTGAAAACCCAGAGCACAAGCCAGGCCCATACACCCCAGCTGGACCTGCTTTTGCCGAAACGGGGACCGGGCAGCCGGTTCATCATCTGCATGGCTGATACTCCCGTGATGATAGACTGCCGCCCGAACTCAAGCTGCAGGGCCACTTTCACCAGGCAACTCACCAGTATGACCCAGAGGGTTACAAAGCCCGCCCTGGCTCCAAGTGTGGTGGTGGCAATGAGTTCCCCCGATCCAACCACCGATGCGGAGAGAATGAATCCCGGTCCCAGGAATTTCAGTTTCCGAAAAAAACCATCCGGGACCTTTGCGGCTGATGCTTCATCAACCAGGTAAGGATCAGTGGCGGTCACATTTTTCATCTGCACCGGAAACTGATTGGCCGGATCCCATTACAGCATCAACGCCTGACCCTGGCATTGCCCTCCCATATGCTCCAGATCTGTTCCTCATCGGCAGGCTGGGCATAGTCGGTTTCCAGGGTGGTGACCAGTGCGCCGCTGGCCCAGCCAAACTGGATCCATTTCTCAGGTTCCCATCCCTTCAGGATGGCGTACAACATCCCGGCCACAAATCCATCCCCGCCCCCGATGCGGTCATATACATAAATATCCCTGGGTTCCACCACATGCCAGTTCCCCTGTTCAGAAACAATGGCACCCCAGAGATGATGGTTGGTACTGACAACCTCCCGCAGTGTGGTGGCAAATACCGATGTTCCCGGGAAAGTCTTCCTTGCCCGGTTGATCATCCCCTTGAATCCATCTATTTTCGAAGAAAGCGCTTTTCCTCCCGCGTCCGGGCCTTCGATACCCAGACAGAGCTGGAAATCTTCCTCATTTCCGATGAGCACGTCGGAGACGGAGCCGATCTCGGCAAATATGTCGTGCAGGTCCTTCTCACGTCCTTTCCAGAAGGATGCCCTGTAATTCAGGTCAAACGAGATCCGTGTCCCGTATTTCCTGGCCGCCCTGGCCACCTCCAGGCAAAACTGCCCGGTATCGGGCGAAAGCGCTGCGATCAATCCCGACATGTGCAGGATTTGCGCCCCTTCCTCCCCGAAGATCCGGTCCAGGTTGAAATCTTTCACGTTCAGGGTTCGTCCCACTTCGCCGGCACGGTCATTCTGCACCCGGGGACCGCGCGATCCGTAACCGCGATCGGCGATGTTGATCTGGTGCCTGTATCCCCAGGGTCCGCCCTGATCCACTTCCGGTCCTTCATAATCCATGTGCCTCCCGGCCAGATTGTCCCTGATCATTCTGGCAACGGGACTCCCCTTGACAAAGGTAGTGAGCACCTTTACCGGCAATCCCAGATAGGAGGAAATACTTCCCACATTGGATTCGGCACTGGTAACCTGCATCTTGAAAAGGTCACTGTTATGGACCGGTTGTCCGTTTACGGGTGTGATCCGGATCCCCATACTGGAGGGGACCACCATCGCATATTTTGCATCTTTTTTTAATTCCATTGGTATCTCCTGTATTTCCTGGTTTTCAAAATTCCTGATTTTCAAATCGAAGCAAAGGCAAAATTGTCACCGGTCAACCCTTGCAGACCCTCCCCCTTTCACTTTTTCAACTTCCGCCAGGGTTGCCATGCTGGTATCCCCAGGCGTGGTCATGGCCAGTGCCCCGTGCGCAGCCCCGTATTCAACCGCCTCCTGCGGGTCCCCGGTAGTCATGAACCCGTAGATGAGTCCCGAAGCAAAACTGTCGCCGCCGCCCACCCTGTCCAGGATCTCCAGATCCGGGCGGTGGGTGGCCTCATAGAACTTCCCGTCATAATAGCAGATGCCTCCCCACGAGTTGATGGTCGCGGTTTTCACCGTCCTGAGCGTGGTGGCAACCACCCTGAAATTGGGGAAGGTTTTGACGACGTTGAGGATCATCTTTTTGTAGCTGTCGGTCTGAAGATTCGAGAGTTTCTCATCCGCTCCCTCCACTTCAAATCCCAATCCCGCCGTAAAATCCTCCTCGTTGCCGATCATCACATCCACATAGGGGGCCAGTCTCCTGTTCACCTCCCTGGCCCTGTCAATGCCCCCGATGGCCTTCCAGAGGGACGGCCTGTAATTCAGGTCGTAGGAAATGACCGTTCCGTATTTTCTGGCCTCGATCATGGCTTCCTCGATCACCCCCGGGGTGCTTTCCGAAAGCGCTGCAAAGATCCCACCCGTATGAAACCACCGGGAGCCCAGCGTGCCGAAGATCGCATCCCAGTCAATATCCCCCCTCTTCAGCTGGCTGGCGGCAGTATTTCCCCTGTCCGAAACCCCCAGGGCACCCCTGATTCCGTATCCCCTTTCGGTAAAATTCAGACCGTTCCTGACTGTCCTTCCGATCCCGTCGTAGGGAAACCATCTGATGTGATCCACCACCACCCCCCCCTGCATGATGAAATCTTCCACCAGTCTTCCCACGGCATTATCCGCAAAGGCGGTGACCACCGCTGTGGGCAGGCCGAAACACTTCCGGAGCCCCCTGGCAACGTTGTATTCTCCTCCTCCTTCCCAGGTCCTGAACTGACGGGCAGAATTGATGCGGGCTTCCCCGGGATCGAGGCGCAGCATTACCTCACCAAGCGAAACGCAGGCATACCTGCAGTCATGAAGCGCTTTTATCTCAAGTTTTGCCATACGCGTGTAATTTAAATTGCACCAAAATCCCAAATTTACAATTCCCATCCCACAGTTCCATGGATCAGGAAGGATATCCTGCCGTCAACCGGGAAAATCTCACACCCTGTTTTCGGAACTGAACAAAACGAATTGCCTATATTTGGCCCATATTTCCGATTGTCCTTATGGGATTGCAAAGGAGGGTCAAGAAAATCAGATACCGCCGCAGGCAGGTCAGCCGTGCGGTGTTTTCCAGGTTCAGAGATCAATTCCTGGATGCGCAATTTCCGGGCGACCGGGAGGCAGTGCGCCATTTCAGGAAGGATCTGAAAAGACTGTCGGCCAATTTTTCCCATCTCTTCTTCTTTCAGTACTCGCTCTGGAGCAGATACCGGTTCCACAGACACATTTACCGTTCCGTGATCCTCACCGGAGCTCATGATCATACCCTGAAGGAGGTGATGCGGGCCTCCAGGGACGGGGTCCTTTTTTATTTCCCGAACCACCAGGCCCATATCGATTCAATGGTAATTTCCCGGGTGGCGCAAATGCTCCGCGTACCCCAGCCCATGTTCATCGCATGGAATACCCTGGCCAGAAGAAGATCTTCCTACCTGATGCCCCTGGTGAACAGTTGCCTGCTGGACAGGCAGATCATGGACACCAGGTTCCAGCCGTCCGATCCGTTCAGGACCACGAGAAACTACCGTGCGGGTTACACAAGGCTGTTCAACGAATACCTGAAGTACATGCTGTCCGCCGGGGTGGATACCCTGATCTATCCCGAAGGAGGCCGGTCATACTCCGGGAGGACCGGCGAACCCAGGATCAGGCGGGTTTTCAAGAGCGCCCTGCAGGCCCAGGATTCCATGAAAGGCAGCGGGGAGATATACATCGTGCCGGTCTCGCTTTCCTTCACCCTGATCCCCGAAGCATCCCGGCTGATCCGGTCCTGCCATGAAGGCGCTTTCCTTCCCCCGTCAAGCCTCTTTCATGACATGCAGCATGGAGATGACCGTTATGCCGCTTTCCGACCCCGGTATCAAACCACCACGAATTTTCCGATGATCCGCCATTTTGCCGAAAAAGGCACCCCCATTTTCTGCGTGGTGGGTGATCCCATTTCCCTTCTGCCGGGCAATGCCACCCTCGAAGGATGCTTTGATGCGGTCCTGAAGAACCTGAAGATCCTTCCCCACCATTTTGTGGCCAGGCTGATCCTTTCCGACAGCGGGAGAGATGCAAAGAGGTGGACAACGGATGGTACGGAAACATTGATGGAACCCGCCAGAACAATGCGGCACCTGATTCCTGCAGCGCACATGGATGAGGCTTTCTTCGATGAGGGCGGGCTCAGGGACATCCTTGCCATCGGCCTGGAATTCTTTCAATGCGAGGGGGCCGTCACCCGGGAGGGAAATATCCGTGACCCACTGCTGCTGGAATACTATACCCAAAAATGCATATACCCCTAACCCCTAACAACCTAACCCCTAACAACCTAACCCCTAACCCCTAACCCCTAACCTTATTCCAACATCGGATTGTCGTAGTATATTTTCTGCTTCAGCTCAAAGTCATACAGGGTTACTTCCCTCAGAAGGAAATAGGATTCCCAGTAATTCTCAATGGAGCTGATGTAATCCCGCTTGGCCCCTTCCCGCTCGGCCAGGGAAATATTCAGGTCCGTGATGCTGATCTCCCCGTTCTGAAATTTTTTCAGGGCGATCTGGTATCCTTCCGCCGCCACCCGGTCTGCAGCCTCAGCCGTCTCCATCTGGTCCTTGATCAGGTTGAACTGCTCCACCATCACCACCACCCTCCGCTCAAAATCCTGCCGGTCCTGTTCCACATCGTAAATGACCAGTTCCCGTTCCGATTCCGCAAGCTTTACCTGCGATTCACTCCTACCCCAGTCCAGGATGGGGATGCTCAGGGAGAGCCTGACATTCTGCTGCTGTTCGGGATTTTCATAAACGCCTCCGAACATATCGGAACTGTTGGATAGCCCGTAACTCATGTTCAGGGTGGCGCTCAGACCGCTGTTCCTTTTTGCCTGGGTCAGCGCCCTCTCGGCCTGGATCAACCGTCGCTCAAACTGAGGGGTTTCCTTCCGGTTGGCCAGGGCCTCCTCAAGCGCTTTATCGGGATCCACCTTGAACAGGAACATGTCCAGCGGGATGATCAGTTCGATCTGCTGATCCTGGTCCAGTCCGATGTACCGCTTCAGTTCGTAATCGGCATTTTTCAGATCGATCCTTGCGTTATTCAGGGCCTTCTGGGCATTGAAGACTGACAGCTGTATCCTGGAAAAGTCATTCTCCGAGATCGTGCCCAGCTCCTGTCTCACCCTGGCAATCCGCAGATTGTCCCTGCTGTTCCTGAGATTGCTCTCGGCGAGGGCATAGTTGGTCTGGATCCTGAGATACCTGAAAAACCGCGAAGTGGCTTCATAGGAGATCTCCTCGATGGCTTCGATGAAGTTTTTCTGGGCTTCTTCATAGACGAGGGGTTCGGTCATCCTGGCCCATCTCATCCAGTTGTAAGCGAAAAGCGGCTGGGTGATCCCGACGCTTACGGGAGCACCGGAAAATCCCGTGGTATTGTTGTTGAAATCCTGCAGCCGTACGATCCCCGAAGCCGCATATACATAGGCACCCAGCTGGGGAATGGGCTGGCTCAGGGCAACCTGGGCGTTGGTCTCCAGCTGGGTCACCTGGTTGAAAACGATGCTTCCGTCAGGTTGTACGATGGGCTTGGTCTGGTTCTCAAAATCGGGAAGATCACCCGATAACGTAAGCTGCGGCCTGAATCGCGTCTGGTGGTTTTTCCACCGCCAGTAATAGTTCACATCCCGGTTTTGTACATACTTCACGGCGGATGACTGGCTGATGGCCAGATCCACCACATTTCTCAGGCTGAGTGCAAGCAGAACGGAATCCTGAGCGGCAAGTCCCCCGCAGATCCACAATGGCATGAGATACAGGAGCAGTTTCATCATTACCTTCAGGTCCTCAGTAAAGGTCCATTTGCTCAAGATCCTCCACGGAAGTAATACTGGAAAGGACAACCCTTTCCCCTTCCCGGAGTCCATCCACGATTTCCACATATTCATCCGTTTTCAGTCCGGTGCGGATCTGCCGGAGTTCCACCTGCCCGTTCTTCACCACATACACCGAATGTTCATTACCGCGTCCGATTACAGGACCATTGCTGATCCGAAGGACGCTGTCCCTTTCCTCCCGCACGATTTCCAGATCCACGTTCAGGTTTGGCCTGAGCTTGTAATGATTGCTCTGCTGCAGGTTCACATCAAACTCAATCTTCCTGTCCCGGATCACAGGACTGACAGTCCCCACCACACCGGAGAGTTTTTCATTGTCTATTTTGGCATATACTTTGGTCCCCGTCTTCACATCTTCAGAAAATTCATCATCCACCGTCCCCTGGATCTTGAAATTGGTCAGATCGGACATTTCCACCAGGAGCCGGTCAGAGTTCACTTTTTCACCCACCTTCCCCCGGATGGACAGGATAATGCCTGCGGAAGGAGCCCTGATGATCATCTGGCTCAACGCTGTCTCTTTGGCAGCAAGTTCCTTCTCCTGCATTTCGATCTGCAGCCTGAGTCCTTCCTCATCTGCTTCCAGTTGCTGCAGTTTAATGGAATTCTTCTCTTTGAGCATGATCAGATCTTTCTCGGCCAGCTCAAGCTCCTGCCTGGTCTTTTCATACCTGGCCGGAGAGATTCCTCCGACCTCAAGCAACTGCTCCTGATCGGTCAGATCGGATTTCAGAGAAGCAATTGCAAGGTTTTTCACCTGGACATTGTAGTCAAGGTCCACCTTGACGCTCCTGGCATTCAACTGGTTTTTACGTAATGCATTCTGCATGACTTCCAGCTGATCCCTGATATTCTCGATCTCTTGCTGTATGGGTGACGGATCCAGAATGATGATGGGCTCCCCGGCATCCACGTGACTGCCCACCTCCTTGAGGATCTCTTTGATGATACTCGAAGCCGGACTCAGAATGAGCACTTCGCTCTGGGGTTCCACCACTCCCTGTCCGGGAAAGGACCTGATGACCTGCCCGGTCTCCACTTCTTCAATGCGTACTTCCGCACTTCCAGACGGCTTGGAGGTGAAAGGGACAAACACGATCACAATGATGGCTGCGATCAGGACCAGCGGTATCCCGATATAAAGCCCTTTACTTATTCCAGACATTTCATTTTCAGTTAATCCAGTTGCATGAAGCCACCCGGCTTGCTGTGAATAGAATAACGCCGAAAGATATAAAACAAATTCAAATTATTCTCTTCCGGTTCGGGATGAAAAGCAGGAAACCGGGGATCGCCAATCCTGCAGAGATGTATATGATCCAAAGGGGCAGTGCCTTGGGTATATCCAGATGGGTGGTGATCCCGAGGATCTTGGACAATCCGCCCGGAAGAACCAGCAAATCATTGTTCATGGCCGTCAGGCTTTCCTCGAGCCCGAAGTAAAGCATGAGGGAGCCCGCAATCAGCATCTGGATCCCCAGTACCATCATGACCAGTCCCCCCGCAGCGGCCCCGCTGCGCTGCATCCATTTCCTCCCCATCATCACATACACCTGGAACTTCCGGAAGAGCAACATGAAAAACAGTGAAAAGAAGATGAGCTTAAACAGGTCCGAAACCCAGAACTGGTACCAGAAGAACATCGGGCCCCTGATGGCTGCCACGCCCATGACCAGCAGCATGATGATCACTTTCGGAGCCATCAGTGTGACCAGGATCTTCGTGTAATCCCTTCCTGAATTGAAAAAAACAGCAAGGATGATAACATAGAGCAATCCCAGTGTACCCATGACAAGTGGAAACATCCAGGATGTGAATGAAGAGAATACCGCCATGGAAAGCAGGTAGAGGATCACAAGCAGGCAGGCCACCTGGGAGGTACCGTGGTATGCATGAAGGCTGGAGATCGACCGGGGACGGAACAGCGCATCGAAAAAGAGGGTTGCAGCAAACTTTTTGTGCGCCCTGTCCCTGATAAACCCGGGGATCCCCATAAGCAGCAGAAACAGGATCACAACCATATAGACCCTTGCGAATGCAATTGAAACAGGGGTATTCCCGGCAACCTGCATTCCGGTGTCAACCTCCTCGAAGTCCATCCCCAGGGTATTCAGATCCCCGGCATATTTCTCCCGGTGAAACGACTTAACCGCACTGAACTGTCCCATGGCCAGCTTGTAACCGCTGTGTGCCCGTGCGTCACCCCTGTCGAGCCACCTGTAGTAATTCATGAAAAACTGCCGGTAATAGGCCATCACCCTGAGCAGTTCAATCTCATATTCAGCGGATGCGATCAGCCGGTCATATTCGTCCTGGTGCACAGTAACCCCTTCCTTCGCCTCCAGCAGAAGTTCTTTCATGGCCACAGCTCCCCGGACAGCCGTGAATCCCTCCTCGACCACTTTCCCGAGACGATCCTTCGTGATGAAGTAAATATTGCTGAATACCGCACTTGAAGCCCCCAGGATGTCCCATTCAAAAATCCATAGCATGGGAGGGGGCTCCAGGCCCAGCGCCCGGACCTTGTATTTTGCGAATTCGCTGATATAGAGCCCCCTGCCAATGACATCATGGGACATCCGGAGAAATTGTGACAGGTTGGCCACCAGCACTGAATCCCCCCCGAAGTAGCCCCTGATCCATTCCGAAGTGATGGTATCCAGGTTCTCGAAGGGATCCATAATCAGGCGACTGGTTGCATACACGTTCACCTCGTTGATCACATTGAATCCGTGGAACGGATAGATGATCATGGGACCCGCTCTCAGCGGTCCCCCGTACTGGGTCCATACCCAGGCCCCTTCCATATGCGGGTTCATTTTAGCCAAGTCCTGCAGAGCCGCCTGGTGCAAAGGGGCCACGTAGTTTGGCAGTGAACCGAATCCCTCGTATTCCCTTTTGGTCTGGAATTCCGCGATTCTCCTGTGCTCCCCTTCCAGCAGCGTGGGATTCAATTCAAGCCAGCTATAGAAATCTCCGTTGCAATACTTGGTGGAAACTACCAGATGCTCGGAGTGCACATCTCCCAGGACCTTCCTGTAGGTACCGGGATTGGTATGCATATCCCCGATCTCACCCACTCCCACGGACCAGGTGCGGAAAATGATGTTCTTTTCATATTTGGCGGCAGCATTGAGGAATGCCTCCAGCATCATCTTTACCGCATCGCCGGTTTTCACATAGAGCTCACTGGTATAGTCCCATCCCGGTTTGTTGTAAATGGAGCCGGCCTCGCCGATCCGGATGATGATACCGTCCAGGCAGGGAAACTTCGCAAACACCTCTTCAGCAGCCTTCCCGTATACCTGCCAGAATTCAGGGTTTTCCGTATCCACCGATCCAAGTGATCGTTCAAAGTAATCTTTCAGCGGCGGGGTCAGGGCCACCATATCGGTCCACAGGTAGGTGCTCAATCCATGTTCCGCCGCGATTTTCATCAGTTCATGGAAACGGCTGCTCAGGGTATCGTGCCTGTCCCTGTAGATGCTCTTTTCCCCGTAAACCTGCCGGCCATTTTCCAAAAGATCAAAATTGACGCATTCCAGGAACCAGGGAAGAGCGATGGCATTATAGCCGTAAGTTGCCATGTGACCGGCAAAATAATCGAATTTCCCGCACTCCCGTACAAAAGCGTCCGTATCGATAAAAGGAGGTGCGACCTGCAACACCTCCTCGAAAAAATGCTGGTTATGTTCGTAATTGGATCCCCATCCGGAAGTGTCGGGAACAATTCCCACGCCACCCATGTCCACCATCCGCAACGGGAAAAGGAGGGTGTCCCTGTCCGTAATGCTTTCCAGCCGGTGAATATCCGGCAGCGCTTTTTCCTGGCTGGTGATCCCGAGGGTGCCGATGGCCTGCCGTGCCACATAATACCCCAGGGCAAGTCCTGCTGCCAGAACGAACAATGTAAAAAGGAAATTCCTTACGGTCACATTTCCACCTGTTTGGTAATGGATGATTTAATCGGATTCAGCACGCGCTGCAGCATGCGCATCTTATCAGTCAGTATCTCAGCCTGACCCTGCATGTTCTGGCTGAAAGGGATATCGATCTCATAGAAGGTACGCAGCCCCCTGGGCAGTTCCACCTCCACGGTATAATTATCATCATCGGGCACTTTTGAGATGTTGCTCACATAGCCCTTGACCATGCCGTATTCCAGGTGCGGGAAATTATCGAACTGGATATTCACCTGGTGCCCGACCCTGACTTTTCCCGCTCCAGCCACCGGCAGCCTGATCTTTCCCAGCATGGAACCAGCATCGGTGGGGATGATAGTGAGCACCTTTTCCCCTGCTTTCACGTTCTGGTTCTCGCTCCAGAACCTGGTGAAGGTCACCACACCGCTCACAGGTGCCACCAGCAGATAGTTTTGCTCCCAGGAAGCGATGGCCGCCTTCAGGTTATTGAACGATTCCTCCAGGGTGTTGATGATCTGGGAAACCTGATCCCGTTGTTTCAGCTCCAGATCCACGATCTCCTCCTCCGTCTGTGCAATGCTGATGTTATTCTCAGCCATGAGGCTCACGATCTCCTGCCACTGGTTCCGCTCCTGCAGCATGGCGGAACGGGATTTCTCCAGGTCTGACTGCGAAACCACGCCCTGCTCGAAAAGGGTGGCATCCCGGTTGAACTGGCGCAGTGCCAAATTATATGCTTCCTCCTGGATCCTGGCCCGTTCGGTAAGGCTCCGGGTGTAGGCCTGTTTCTTTTCGAGCTCGGACCTGAGCAAAGTGATCTTTCTCTGGTGGTAATCGATGCTTTTGAACTCCAGATAATCCCTGTAAGCCTTGAGAAAAATGGAGTATGCTGTCTGGATGGTTCCGAGTCTTGCATTTCGGAGCTCAGGCAGTTCCCCGGTTACCTCCTCGATCTGAATGGTATCGAGAAATGCCAGTCCTTCCTTCAGATCCATCACATCCTCAAAGGAAGCCGGATTTTCGATCATAGCCAGTACCGACCCGGTGGATACCTGATCGTTGTCTCTGACAAACAATTTCGTGATCTTCCCGCTGCTCCGCGCTTCAAGTTCGGCCGGGGGATTGACGGATGTAACCACGATGCTCGCCCTTTTGATGTCCGGGTACCTGAATACCCAGCTGCCAAAAATGAGCAGGGCAAGCAGGAAAAGGAAAAGGATGACCCCGTTGCGTGTGAGCCAGCCCGGAACCTTCCCCAACATATCATCAATTTCCTGTCCCTGAAGCTCGACTTTACCGGATGATCTCTCTGATGGCATGGCTGTTCTGTTTGGTTGGGACTAAGATAGCCTTTAGATTTTAAAAAGTAAATGCCCGTCCGGAGATAATGTTCACAGGATGTCATCAAAAAAGACACAGGACCGGTCAGGTCCCGGTACCGAAATGCATGTGATCAACGAAAAGATCCTGGAAGGCAGGGTCCGATTCCAGGTTCACATGGGATGTGATCTTCAGGATGGAGTCCGGCAGGGACAGGTCCGAAAAGAGTAACATCTTGGCACCCATCAGGGCTGAATTTCCCAGTTTCCGGATCGTGCCGGGATGGAAACCGAGCATGCCCGTGCTGATCACATGATCCATGTTGATAAAGCTGCCGAAAGCGCCCGCGATGTACACAATGTCAATATCATTGGGTTGAATGTCCAGTTTTTTCATGAGGATTTCCGTTCCGGTGGCGATGGCAGCCTTGGCCAGCTGAAATTCCCGGATATCTGTTTGCGTCAGGACCACCGGATCCGCCAGGACCACCCGCTCCTCACCCGAAATGACCTGTCCGAATTCATCGATAACACCCTGCTTCAGCAACACCGCCACCGCATCGATCAGTCCGCTTCCGCAGATACCCCGCGGGCGAACGTTCCCGATGACCCGGCAGAGCCAGCTGTCCTCAGCAGGCTCCACGGATGAAATGGCCCCCGTGGTGGCCAGCATCCCCATGGAGATCCTGGCTCCCTCAAAAGCCGGACCGGCGGCAGTGGATGCACAGAGCAGCCGGTTCCCGTTCCCCACAACAATCTCTCCGTTGGTCCCCAGATCGATGAGCATGCTGTATTCACTGATCCTGTGGAGTCCGGTGGCCAGGATGCCCGCCAGGATATCGCTGCCCACAAAACTGCCGATGGAAGGATAGAAGATCACTTCCCCGGACTGCATCTCCCATCCCAGTTCCCGGGGATGAAACCGTCTGGCTCCCAGGTCGGGGGATTCAAAAGGGAAAAAAGCAAGTGGCTTCAAATCGAGTCCGCAGAAGAAGTGCTGCATCACCGTATTTCCAACGAGAATAATCTTTACTGGTCCCGCTTCCCTGCCGGCCAACAGCAGATCAATCATCGCCCTGATCTTTTCCCGGATCATTCCGGTCATTTCCGGTGCATTTCCGGCAAGGGCCGCTTCAAGCCTTGAGATCAGGTCGCTCCCGTATTTCTGCTGTGGATTGAGCGCCTTTTCCATGGCCAGGATCCTTCCGGTCCCCAGATCCAGCAACTGGGCCACCAGCGTTGTCGTTCCCAGATCCACCGCCACACCGAGACCCTGCCGGGGAACAAAAGCAAAAGGAGTTTCATCGCCCTGGATCGGGATCTCGTATTGATCCACCGCAAGGACCAGATCACCGTGGCAACGGCTCAGACAGGCCAGTCGCCAGCCACCCTCCAGATGAAGCTCTTCCAGCCTTTTCCGGTGAAATGCATCGATTTCGATTTCTCCCTGCAGCAGTTTTACCCTGCATTTGCCACAGGTGCCCTTCCCTCCGCAGGGAAATTCAACCCCATATTCGTGCAGTGCATCTTTCAGCGAAGACCCCTTCCTGACCCGGAGGGTCTTGCCGAGGGGCTCCAGCCTGATGGTTACCATTTCCAACGCCTATGCGGCAAACTGTTTTAAGTATTCAACGGCGCCGCGCGGATTGGGCGCATAGAAATCGGCCCCGATCTTCTTACAGAAATCTTCGTTAAGCGGTGCACCGCCCACCAGGATCGTGGTATCGGGGTGAACCTGCTTGATCTCCCTTACGATCTCACCCATGTTGGTCATGGTGGTGGTCAGCAGGGCCGATAGGCCGACCACCGCACCCTGATGCTCGGAAATGGTTTTCTTAAAAGTTTCCTCATTTACATCCACACCCAGATCGATAATGGACCAACCGCCGCCTTCCACCATCATGGCCACCAGGTTTTTTCCGATGTCATGCAGGTCTCCCTTCACTGTACCGATGATGAATGTTCCCTTTGTTTTTACATCCCCCGACTGAAAGAAAGGTTTTAAATGAACCATGGCTGCCTTCATGGCTTTGGCAGCCATCAGCATCTGGGGAACAAAGATCTTGTTCTCAGAAAATTTTTGTCCGACCCGGTCCATGGCCGGCACCAGAGCTTCTGTAAGCAAATCGGTTGGTTTCAACCCTTCTTCAAGGGCCAGGCGGGCAAGTTCATCGGCTCCCAGCTCACCTTTCAGCTGGGGTGGGTAGGGAGAATTCTGATCCACTTTACCAAATTCAACTGCTTCACCGAGTTTTATCAGCCTAGAATCCATGGGAATCAATTTAGTTTCGAATAATGTGCATTTCCATTGCTGTAAAATTAACCATTCCCTGTAATCTGAGGCATGGAAATTTCACTTTTAATGATGCTATTTTAACTTTTTTCATACATTTAAATAATATTCAACCAATATGAAGGAGCAGCTTCAAAAGATCATGCTGAAACCGGACGAATCTTTTTATATCGGGATCTTCCAGGACCATATTGATCAGAGCACCTGGCACTACCACCAGGAATACGAATTGAGTTTCATAACAGAAGGATCCGGGAAAAGGATCGTCGGCGACTCCGTGGAAGAATTCCATCCTGGCGATCTGATCTTTATCGGTCCCCGTATTCCGCATGTCTGGTTCTCCGCTGAGCCTTACCCCAGGTCCCATTCGGGCCGCAGCCTGGAATCGGTGTACCTCCTGTTTGACAATGACATCATCCCCCGGGAACTGATTTCACTGCCCGAATTTACCCGTGTGAACCGGGCCATGAAACTTGCCGAACGAGGGATCAGGATCACCGGTGATACGCTGAACCAGGTAAGCCGCCTCATGTTACAGCTCCCCTATATGTCAGGTATCAGTCGTTTGATGTACTTCTATGAGATCATGGATATGATCGGCCGGAGCAGCACTTTCGTTTACCTGGCCAGCGCTTCGTATGTCAGGAGCAAATTCGAAACAGCCAGCACCAGGATCAACAGGATCCATGAATACCTGATGAAAAACTACCGGGAGGATATCAGCCTGGAGGAGGTGGCCGGACTTGTGCACATGGCTCCGGCATCGGTCTGCAGGTTCTTTAAATCTTCCACCGGGATGACCGTTTTCGAATACCTGAACAAGATCAAGATCGATTATTCCTGCCGCCTGCTGCTGAACACCGATCTGAACATCGTGGACATCAGTATTGACTGCGGATTCAATAATCTGAGCCATTTCAATAAACAGTTCAGGAAGTTCATCGGAAAGTCCCCCTCCCAGTACAGGAAACTGCGAAATAATGTTAGTTTATAATCATTTTTGTCGTCAGATGCAAATATAGCATCAGTTTCGGCAAGAATGATGTTATCTTTTTCATAACGAAAGCCGTACCTTTGGATGAAGGGAATGCTCCCGCTCTGTAACGGAATCCTTAAACTTGACATATGATGACCGATCTTGAGATTGCCAGGAAAGTAAAACTTCACCACATCGGCGAAATTGCCAGCAAACTGGGTGTGGGCGAAGAGCACATTGAAATGTACGGAAAATACAAAGCAAAGATACCGCTTTCATTCATTGATGAAAAGAAGGCAGCCGAAAGCAAGCTGGTGCTGGTGTCCGCCATCACGCCCACCCCTGCCGGAGAAGGTAAGACCACCATGTCCATCGGTCTCGCAGAAGGGCTGAACCGGCTGGGAAAGAAAACCACGGTGGTGCTGAGGGAGCCATCGCTGGGTCCGGTTTTCGGCATCAAGGGGGGAGCCGCGGGAGGGGGATATTCCCAGGTGCTGCCCATGGAGGACATCAACCTGCATTTCACGGGCGACTTCGCTGCCATTGAAAAGGCACACAATCTGCTTGCTGCAGTGATCGATAACAAGATCCAGAGTTCGGCAAACGGACTGGACCTGGATCCAAGGACCATATCCTGGAAGCGGGTGATGGACATGAACGACCGTGCACTGCGAAGGATCATCGTGGGCCTGGGAGGCACCACGCACGGGGTACCCAGGGAGACCGGCTTCGATATTACAGCTGCCTCGGAGATCATGGCCATCCTCTGCCTGGCAAAGGACCTGAGCGACCTGAAAAAACGGCTGGGAAATATTTTTATCGGGTACACCTACGGAAAAGAACCCAAATTCGCCAGGGATGTGAAAGTGGAAGGGGCCATGGCCGCTTTGCTGAAGGATGCCATCAAGCCCAACCTGGTGCAAACCATCGAGGGCAATCCCGCCCTCATACACGGAGGACCATTTGCCAATATCGCCCAGGGTACCAATTCCGTGATCGCCACCAAAATGGGCATGACCTTTTCCGAGTATACAGTTACCGAAGCCGGGTTCGGTTTCGACCTTGGGGCTGAGAAATTCTTTGACATCAAATGCCAAAGTGCCGGACTCTCGCCAAAAGCTGTGGTACTCACGGTGACCGTCAGGGCTTTGAAATACCACGGCGGAGTGGAGCGGGATAAACTCACCGAACCGGACCCGGAGGCGGTGCAGCGGGGGCTATGCAACCTTGAAAAACACCTGGAGAACATCAGTTTTTTCAATGTGAAACCGGTGATCGCAATTAACAGGTTCAGCTCCGATACAGGGGAGGAACTTCAGGTTATTCTGGACAAGGCAAAGGCGCTGAATAAGGAAATCGCAGTTGCGGAAGTGTGGGCCAAAGGGGGAGAAGGGGCGCTTGATCTTGCAGAAAAAGTGGTCCGCGTGGCAGAATCAGGTCCTTCACACTTTACACCCTTGTATGACTGGAACTGGGATGTGAAGAAGAAGATCGAAACCCTGACCACCAAAATATACGGGGCCGAGCATGTGGATTATACTGCCCAGGCCAAAAAAGACCTGAAGAAAATTTCCGAACTGGGCCTGGAGAAACTTCCCGTATGCATCGCAAAAACCCAGAATTCATTGTCCGATAATCCGAAATTACTGGGACGGCCCAAGGATTTCATCGTCACCGTCAGGGAAATCGAGATTGCATCTGGAGCGGGATTCCTGATCCCCATCACCGGCAACATCATGCGCATGCCCGGGTTACCGGCCCATCCCGCCTCCGAACAGATCAGCATCGACAATGACGGAAATATAACAGGTTTGATGTAAACCGCCAAAAAGCCACAAGGATGAAAACAATTCTGAGAGGGAAATCAAAGGAAGTGGAGATCAATACCGGCGGGCCCGTGGTGATCATCGGTGAAAGCATCAATCCCACCCGCAGGAAGAAACTGGTGGAGACATTGTCAGCACACAATTTTGACTATGTCCACCAGCTGGCACGGCAGCAAATCGAGGCGGGAGCGGAAGTACTGGATGTGAATGTGGGGTATCCCGGTGTGGACGATGAATCGCTGCTGCCGGAAACAATTGCCTCCCTGCAGGATCATTTTGACATTCCCCTTTGCCTGGACTCTCCCAATCCGAAAGCCATAGAAGCTGCACTGAAGATTGCCGTCGGTAAACCGCTGATCAATTCGGTGAACGGAGAGGAAAAATCGCTGCAGGCAATCCTTCCCATGGTCAAAGAGTACGGTGCGGCAATCATCGGACTGGTCATGGATGATGCGGGTATCACCCACGATCCGGAGAAACGGTTCCGCATCGCGGAAAAAATTGTGGAACGTGCCGTCAGCATGGGGATCAGACAGGAGGATGTGATCATCGATCCCATGGCCATGGCAGTCAGTGCCGATCCCAATGCATGCCTGGTCACCCTGGAGACCATTCAACTGGTCCACGACCGGCTGGGAATGAACATCACACAGGGTGCAAGCAACATTTCATTCGGACTGCCCGGAAGGGAAGTGCTGAATGATGCCTACATGGCACTGTCCATCTGGAACGGGCTGACCTGCCCCATTGCCAATCCGATGAAGATCACCGCACTGGTCAGGGCCGCAGACCTGGTAATGGCCAGGGATGAATATGCCATGCGGTACGTGGAATTTTTTACAAATCCATCCTGATGGCACTCTTCACCCCCGGCAGAAGATGGCAGCCTCCTTTCCTTCCCTTCAAGAAGGAAAAATTCGGTAAGCGGCTGTTGAGAAAAATTGAACGGCTGACGAAAGGCCCCCTTTTCGGTTGCAGAATGTGCGGGAACTGCCTGCTGCAGGAAACGGCCTTCATCTGTCCCATGGAGTGTCCCAAGGGCATGAGGAACGGTCCCTGCGGAGGCTCCACCCCCGAAAGGTGCTATGTGGATGAGACCCGGCCCTGCATCTGGTACAGGATCTACGACCGGTCCTTCCGGATGGGCCGGGAGGAAAAGCTGCTGGAAGTCCTCCCACCCCTGGACTGGGACAAGGTGGGTACCGAGACCTGGGGGGATGTGTTCCGTTCGGTCCGTCGCTTCGGCACGGGAAAATTCCTGAGAAGTCTTGTATCGGGGGACAAAGAAAAAAAGGCCGATGCCTGGGAGGGGGTTTTCAGACCGGTCAGGCAACCCGGCTGGTGGCAGGGGGACTCCCAGTACCACCCTCCCGCCTATGCAGAACCGATTTCTCCGCTTGAGCAGCAGCTTCGCTCGGGAAAATTCGTGATCACCGCTGAAATTTCACCTCCCCTGGGGACTGCCACCGGCAAGCTCACAAGGGATATTGAAATGGTCAGGGAGCTTGTGGCCGCCGTGAATTTCACAGACAGCGCCTCTGCCAGTCCCCGCATGTCCAGCATGGCCTGCTGCAAGGTAGCTTCGGAACTGGGTGTGGATCCGGTGCTTCAGATCGCGGCGCGGGACAAGACCCGGAGCGGACTGCAATCGGATGTGGTGGGCGCCAACGTGATGGGTGTCCGGAATGTGCTTTGCATCACAGGGGATCATGCCAGGATCGGACCCACACCCACCAGCAATACCAACATTCTGGACATGGATGCCGTGCAGATGCTCTGGATCCTCAGACGAATGAGGGATGAAGGCATCTACCTGGACGGAAGAAAAATGAAATCCCCACCCCGGCTGTTCCTGGGTGCCGCCGCCTCACCCTTTGCGTCGGAACCGCGGTTCCAGGCCCTCAGGGAACAGAAAAAGATCCATGCGGGAGCCCAGTTCTTTCAGACCAATGTAATCTTTGATCCGGAGGGACTGGATGAATGGCTGGAAGCACTTTATAAAAGAGATGTGCTGGGAAAGGTCTATATTCTCGCCGGGGTCACTCCCATCCGAAGCAAGCGGATGGCAAATTATCTGCACCATACGATCCCCGGGGTCCGGGTGCCTGAAATGATCCTCAATCGTTTTGAACAGGCACGTGAGGACGATTACGAGGAGGTGGGCGTGGAGATCGCGCTGGGGATCATAGAAAAAATCAAATCAAAGCAGGGCATCCACGGGCTCCACCTTATGTCCGTGGGCTGGGAGGCCATCCTTCCCCGCATCATACGGGAAGCGGCACTTACTCCGCAACCCTGAACGTACCGGATACCATTTCCACGCCAAGCTCCCTGCTCCGTTCGCCGGGAGATGCATTGCCCACATGCACCCTGTAGCTCCCGGGTGCCACCACCGGATTTCCCCCGGCATCAAACTGCACCATATCTTCCCTGTCCAGCTCAAAAGCAATTTCAGCCGATGCTCCCGCCCCGAGGGATACCCTTTTAAAATCCCTCAGGGACCAGAGCGGCTGATCCGCCTGTCCCCCGGGAACAGTGATGTATAACTGGACGACCTCCTCGGCAGCCAGATCGCTCCTGTTTTTCAACTGCACCGTTACAGTCAGTTTCTCGTCCGGCTGTACTTCCTCCTTATTCAATGTTAGTTCACCGATACTGAAATCCGCATAGGAAAGACCGTACCCGAAAGGGTATAGCGGCTTGGAAGTCGCGTACCTGTAAGTGCGCTCCTTCATGGAATAGTCCTCAAATTCCGGGAGCTGATCCACCGACAGCGGAAAGGTAATGGGCAACTTACCCGAGGGTACCCGTTTCCCGAAAAGCACATCGGCCACGGCATTGCCGCCCTCCTGCCCCGGGTACCAGACCCAGAGGATGGCATCCGCCAGTTCTTCCACCTCTGGCATGGTCATGGGGCTTCCGCCGGTCATCACCACGATCAGCGGCTTCTCATTGGCTGCCCTGAGCTCTTTCAGGAACGCAAGCTGATTGGGGGGAAGGTTCAGGTCAAGCCGGTCTCCCTTGGTGGAAGACGCAATGGAAGCCCCCTCTTCCCCTTCCAAAAGTCCGGAAATACCCATCACAGCAACCATGGCATCTGACCGGTCTGCATCCTGGATGGTATAGTTCATGGGATTGATGTTTTCCCAGTATTCCAATACCCCATACCTGTAACTGATGGTGGTCCCGGCACTTACCCGGGAGGTGATCCCTTCCAGGATATTCACCAGTGATCCGCTCATTCCGTAATAATTGCCGATCAGCACTTCGCCGTTATTGGCCTGGGGTCCGGTCACGAATATGGATCTGATCCCAGGGTCCAGGGGAAGGGTATTGTTGCTGTTTTTCAGCAGGACCAGTGACTTGACAGCCGATTCGTAAGCCAGCTGAATGTGTGCTTCACAGTTGATCACGCTTTCATCCACATCATTGTAGGGATTCATTTCCGGGGGGTCAAAGAGACCCAGTTCAAACCGGGTGATAAAAAGCGTGGCCAGCCGTTCATCAATGGTTGCCTCCGTGACCAGTCCCTGCTCCAGGGCTTCTCCCAGGTAGGGAAAAACATCCCCGCAATTCAGGCTCACACCCATGTTCAGGGCGAGTGCGGCAGATTCGGCCGGAGTTCGGGTCACCTGATGATCCCGGTGAATATCCTGAAGCGCCCAGCAATCGCTGAGGATATGTCCCTTGAAATTCCAGCTGTCCAGGAGGATATCACGCAGAAGAAGCCTGCTGGCACAGGCCGGTTCACCGTTGACCCGGTTGTAGGCTCCCATGACCGATTCCACGTTGGCTTCGGTCACCAGTGCCCTGAATGCGGGCAGGTAGGTTTCATGGAGATCCTTCATTCCCACAACCGCATTGAATTCATGCCGGATAGCTTCGGGTCCGGAATGCACCGCAAAATGTTTGGCACAGGCTCCGGTTTTGAGGTACCTGGGATGATCCCCCTGAAGACCTTTCACACATGCCATACCCAGTTGGGAAGTCAGGTAGGGGTCTTCCCCGTAAGTCTCCATGCCCCTTCCCCACCTCGGATCCCTGAATATGTTGATATTGGGGGTCCAGAAGGTGAGACCGGCATAGCGCCCCCGGTTGCCTATGTCCACCGATACTTTGAATTTTGCCCTGGCTTCATCTGATATTGCGCTGTATACTCTGTAAATGAGGTCTTTATCAAAGGTCGCCGCAAGCCCGATGGTCTGGGGGAATACCGTTGCCCTGCCGTTGCGGGCCACACCGTGCAATGCCTCGTTCCACCAGTTGTACTCCGGCACTCCCAGGCGTTCGATGGCCGGGGCGTTGTAAAGCAGCTGACTGATCTTCTCCCCGGTGGTCATCTCATCCATCAGCATGGTCAGCCTGTCCTCAAAGGAAATTGCAGGATTGTACCAGGGGTATTCATAACTTATTTTTTCACCGGAGTCTGTATCCGTGCCGCATCCGATGATGAGCACTAGACCGGTCAGAAGGAAAATTTGCTTTATCACTGCAGGGATCGTCTTATGGTTTAAGCATCAATATTGGCATATTTCGCATGCTTCTCAATAAATTCCCTTCGCGGGGGCACTTCATCACCCATCAGCATGGAGAAGATACGGTCGGCTTCCGCGGCACTGTCAATGGTCACCTGTCTCAGGGTACGGCTTTCCGGGTTCATGGTGGTTTCCCAGAGCTGTTCGGCATTCATCTCCCCGAGCCCCTTATAGCGCTGGATCGTGATCCCGGCTTCCTTGCCGCCTCCCACTTCCTGCACAAAAGCCTCCCGCTGCTCCTCGGTCCAGCAATAACGTTCGATCTTTCCTTTTCTGAGCAGGTACAGGGGCGGGGTGGCAATATAGAGATAACCATTCTTGATCAGTTCATTCATATACCTGAAAAAGAAGGTCATGATCAGGGTCGCGATGTGCGATCCGTCCACATCCGCATCGGTCATGATGATCACCTTGTGATAACGCAACCTGGAAAGGTCCAGTGCTTTGCTGTCCTCCTCGGTCCCGATTTTCACTCCAAGGGCGGTGAAAATATTCTTGATCTCCTCGTTCTCGAAGATTTTATGCAACATGGCCTTTTCCACATTGAGGATCTTGCCCCTGAGCGGCATGATGGCCTGGAAGGTCCTGTCACGGCCTTGCTTGGCGGTTCCCCCCGCCGAATCACCCTCGACCAGGAAGATCTCGGTCAGCGCAGGATCCTTCAGGGAACAATCGGCCAGTTTGCCGGGTAATCCGGCCCCCGAAAGCACACTTTTACGCTGGACCAGTTCCCGGGCTTTCCTGGCAGCATGACGCGCCTGTGCGGCAAGGATCACCTTGGACACGATCTGGCGTGCATCTCTGGGATGCTCTTCCAGGTAATTGGCCAGTTCCGAGCTGACTGCCTGGTCCACCACACCCATGATGTCCGAATTCCCCAGTTTTGTTTTTGTTTGTCCCTCAAACTGCGGTTCTGCCACCTTCACTGAAATAATGGCTGTCAATCCTTCCCTGAAATCATCTCCGTTGATATCAAATTTCAATTTGGCCAGCATACCCGACTTATCAGCATAGTTCTTCAGGGTCCGGGTGAGGCCCCTGCGGAATCCGCTGAGATGGGTCCCCCCTTCGATGGTATTGATATTGTTTACATAGGCATGGATGTTCTCTGAAAAAGAAGTATTGTACTGGAGTGCAATCTCCACGGGCACGCCGCTCTTCTCCGTTTCCATGTGGATGATCTCCTCGATCAGCTTTTCCCGGGTGGCGTCGAGATAGGCCACAAACTCTTTCAGTCCCTCTTCGGAATAAAAACGATCCTGCCGGAATCCGTTCCGGTCATGATGGTTTCCATTGGTTTGTTCTCCGTTGCCGTTCCCGTTCCCGTTCTCCTCTATCTCCCGCATGTCCCGGATGCTCAACTCGATCCCCTTGTTGAGAAACGCAAGTTCCCTGAGCCTGGAGGCGAGGATCTCATATTTGAATTCGGTGATTGAAAAAATGGTCGTGTCGGGCTTGAAAGTGACAATGGTTCCCCGCCTGTCGGTCTTACCCACCATTTCCACGGGAGAGGTCGGTTTTCCCCGTTCATAGGTCTGCACATAAACCTTCCCGTCCTTGTGCACCTCTGCCCTGAGCGTTTCGGAAAGCGCATTCACACAGGACACACCCACTCCATGCAGTCCTCCCGATACTTTATAGGATTCCTTATCGAATTTACCGCCCGCATGCAGCACTGTCATGACAACTTCCAGGGCAGACTTCCCCTCCTTTTCATGCAGATCGATGGGGATCCCCCTCCCGTCGTCCACCACGGTGACCGAATTGTCCTCGTTGATGGTTACATCGATCTTGCTGCAGTGCCCGGCAAGGGCTTCATCAATAGAATTGTCAATGACTTCATAAACCAGGTGGTGCAATCCCTTTTCGCTCACATCGCCTATAAACATAGCAGGCCTTTTGCGCACTGCTTCAAGCCCTTCCAGGACCTGGATGCTTTCTGCCGAGTAGTCCTTCGGCAGGCGTGCACCATTTTCTTCCATCTTTAATGCTTCGTTCATTGTTTTTTCCCCTTATTGATTCTCCCCGCATGCAACAGATTTTACATCCGCCTTCCGGGGATGTGTCTTTATTTCTTCAAACCATTCAAAAGCTGATAATTCCGACCCCTTCCTGAATTCATTTTCAGGTGATCCTCCCGCTCAGAAAACTTAACGCGAAATGTTTCTTTTAAATTACTATTAATCAGGTATATAAAAATCAAATACCGCTTCCTCAATGGTTCTGCTAAAATTAGCAAAAAAAATCAATTTTTCCATGCGTGAATTGCTTGAAAACCAGATAAGTTATTAACATTATTCCGGTGGAAAAAAGCGGTTAATTCCGCGTGCCGAAACCGAGCTTGTGTGAGACCTCCCTGTTCTCAGGAAATAAAGAACTGTTCCAGTCCATTAACGAACTTTCCGAGGCTGGGCATCTTTTCCGCCAGTCCATGCGTAAAGTAATTCAGGTCCAGTTTATTGACCACAGCGATCAGCCGTTCTCTTTTCTTGGTGTAATCATGTCCCGCGAGCCGGTACACCGCTTTCATATCCAGGGAGGGGTGTTCCCGATCTTCCATATTCTCTGTGGCCGGATTGAAACCAAGATGTTTCTCGATAAAGGCCGGAGTGAGTTTTCTTGAAACTTTCTTGAAGTGTTTATATTCTCCCAGAAGCCAGGCTTCCGTTTCCATGATCGCCAGATATATCTGGGTAGGGGCCTTTTTCTGCGGCAGCTGGTAATTCAGTCCCCTGAGCAATCTCCCCACCTCCTCCCTGGTAAAATTGGGATAGACATCCCTCAACCCCAGGATCATGGAGTAACCATTCGAAACCAGCTTCTGCCTGTGTGCCATCAGGTAGCCCTTCACATTGCTTTCTCCCCCGCAGTCATAAATCAGCACATAATAATCGGTCAGGTTATCCACATGGGCTGCTGTCATCACGGTGAATGACATCCTGATATTGTGCCCGCCTGTGATCTTCACGGTCTGGACTGCGATCCGATTTCTGTCCATGACCGAATCAAGCATGCGGCGGACCAGGATCTGCTCGGTAAGACCTTCCACAAATATGGCAAGTTTCCTCATTCTTCCACTTCCCCGTTCACATCTTCCTCAAGGTCCATGTCCCTGAAACCGGATTTGAAGAATTCGCTTGCATAAAAATCGAAATTATTGAGCCCGGTAAACTTGAATTCTTCGAAGATCTCCTTCGAATTTTCGTAGTTGAAAAGGCTGATCTTATTTCCCTCACGCTGCAATACCGCCCAGTGCCGGATATCCACCGCATTCATGATAAAAGAGTCATTGGTGGACATGATCAGCTGGAGGGAGGACTCCCTGGCCTTGTCGATAAGCAACTGCACCAGATGGGTGGCCCGCTTGAAATCCAGGCCCTCTCCGATATCATCGATGATCACCAGTCCTTGTCTACCGCACAGGATGTAATAATTGAGCTGAACAAGGACGGAGAAGGCCCTGAACATCCCCTGTGAAATATCCCGTTGTGTTACCTGCTTCTCCAGACCGACCTCGGTCACATACACCGCATACCTGTCCTCGCTGCTTTTGCTGTAAGGTTCCGAATAACGGATGATGCCGAAATCCTCCAGATCATAATCGATTTCGGACATATCCCGGATCACCCGTTCCTTGAATGCATCATCCCTCGCCGTGGCAACCGACACAATGGGCACCAGGGAATTCCGGGTCACACCCAGATCAATCTCCTTCTCCTCAAAGGAGGACTTCAGCGCATATTTGTGCTTCCCCAGTTCACCGCTGAAGTCAAACCGCCGTAAATTCACAGCCCATTCATGGATCCTTTCAATAAACGGATGCTGCAGCCTGTCCCTTTTTGCATAACAGGCCAGCTGTTCATGGGGGATCCCGAAATCCAGGTAAATGGAACCGGGCGTGGCTTCGTACTTGATCCTGCCCTTTCCTTCATCCCCGCGGTCCAGCACCAGCTCCTCATCCATATACAAACGCTCCAGCTGAACGGAATCCAGGTCATACTCAAGCTCGTATTTCATCGCATTGTCCCCGTTCCGGAACAGCACCTCATATCTGACCGGCCCCGTGGCGTTCGTTCCTCTTCCCAGCAGCATCTCCACCAGGTCCGACAGTGCATTCAGGGTCCTGGTCTTGCCGCTTGCATTTTTCCCCACCACCAGGTTAATTTCCCCCAGGTTCACGTTGTCGATCAGCCATTCAATCTTTTTCCCGGCATTTTCCTTGAATGAGAATTTACGTAGGTACATGGTGAAAAGAGTTAGTTGAGTTAGTTGAGTTAGTTGAGTTAGTTGAGTTAGTTGAGTTAGTTGAGTTAGATATGTAAAGTTAGAAGAAAAGTTAGGTTTCGCGGGCTGATCAAGTCCGGATTTCACACATTAATAGGTAAAACTGTGGATCTTAGTAGATTTAGACTTATCGAGATTTCAGACCATCTGTCCGATTGTATTTGGGATGAGGTACAGGGATGGAACAGATTCAATCAGGACACTGTTGGCAAACAACTGACCAGGGCAGCAGACTCCATATCCGCGAATTTGAGTGAAGCTTTTGGCAGATATTCCTTTCCTGACAGAAAAAGGTTTTCATATTTTGCAAGAGGATCCTTATGTGAAACCATGAACTGGGTGGGTAAGGCAACCAGAAGAAAATTGCTGGCACCTGAAAAAGGGGAAGAACTGCTTACCAGTCTCAAGGATATCTCATTCAAACTGAATTATTACATCCGCAGTCTCAATACATCCCAATCCAACCTGAGCAAGCCGACCTTTTTAAAATAAAATTTCATCCAGTCCCCTCCCCTAACTCCATTAACTCCATTAACTCCATTAACTCCATTAACTCCATTAACTCCCCTAACTCCATTAACTCCATTAACTCCCCTAACTCCATTAACTCCATTAACTCCATTAACAATCCCCAGGGATTACAACGCATACGTCAGTCCCAGCATCACCCGGAACCTGTATGAGGGATACTGGTTGTAAATGTAGTATTTCTGTGCGGCCAGGTTGTTGATGGTGGCCCAGAAGGAGAGCAGTTTGCTGTAGCGGTACTCCACGCCCAGGTTGGCATCGATGGTAAGGGGCAACCTGCCCGGATCTGCCCCGGGCTGAAACACCTTGAAGTAGCGGGGCCCGATGGCAAAGATCCCGCTGTTGAAAAGGATCTTGTCGCTCATGTTGTAGCGGAGCTGGAGCGAGATGTCGAAATCAGGATGGTGCCAGGGATGTTCCTCTCTGACCATCAGATAATTGTAATAGTTACCTTTGAGGAATATCTTCCAGGGATCGGAAGGTCTGATGGTAAATTCCCCGTGCACTTTGATCATGGTAAGGTCGTCATAGACCACCCCGAACTGGTTCATCAGTTCACTGCTGGTATCGTTCACAAAATAGTACTGGTCGTCTATGATGGAATAGCTGCCTTTCAGGTTCCAGGCCACCGCATCGGAAAAGCGTCCCTTCAGACCGGCATAGGCCACCAGCTTATAATTGGTGGGCATCAGTGCCAGGCCGGGCACCACATAGGGATTTTCCTCCACGGTTTTCCTGATGTTGTTGGATTCCAGGTACCCGTCCACTCCGAAATAAGGCACGATCACCTCCCTCACGATATTGAACTGGAAGGTGGCCCGGGGATAAAAATGAGGGGTAAACACGCCATTCCTGATCTCATAATAGGTGTTCACACCTGCCGTGAATTTCCACTCCGCCGAGCTTTTTGCCACCCTGGGATCGAGGCGGATGATAACCTGATTCCCGAGCACCGGATCCCAGGATTCATCATGCCGGTAGTATGCAAACCCCGCATCACCCGCAATATCAATAACCCGCAGAGTCTTGTCAAAAACAAAATCGAATGTCCCTCCGTGTTCCACCTGATCGAACTGATGGGTGAAATAATAATATTCCAGGTCGGCATCATAATTCAAATGGAAAGAATCCGCATGCATGGAATGCATTCCGATGCCACCCGCCGCGGTGAAATAAGGATGCACTGCATCTTTCCTGGCAAGTACCGTATCCAGGTCCGGGTCCACGCCGTAATGCACGGTTGTATTGTAACTGGTACCGGCTTTATAGTCAAATACCGAATTCCTCAGGAACCTGCTGCCGAAGATCTCGGCCACGGACTCGCTGAATCCTGCATCAGCCCTCAGCTTTTCAGGTTCGGTTTTCAGTGTCACCTTCCCGTTCATGGAGTGGTGTTTCAAATTGACGCCGAAGGTCCCGTTACGCGACCTGAGCTGGCTGATGTTCAATTCGGCCAGGGGGGTCAGGTAGTTGCCCATTCCGATGGTAAGCTGGCTCTTATACAGTTTATTCAGGGGCGGTTGCACCATTCTCGCAGCCCGGATGGGCTCTACACTGAATTCACTTTCATACCTTTTTTGGAACAGCTGGTATGTAAAATCAGGTGATTCAAAAGCGATTTCTTCATCCAGGCTGGGAAGCAGCTGGATTTTTTCGGCACCAGACAGGATGGGGGTATAAGGTTTCACCACCCGGACCTCTTCCTGCTGCCCGGGCAAAGAAAGCGGTATCAGGAAACTGACAGCTGCGGTCAGCAGCACGAATTGGAAAGATTTCATATGCATGTGGTTCATTCTGGCTTTACTTAGGATTTTCGGGCCCAGGAACAATATCGCTTTCAGCCTGCTCTGTCAGGGCCGCTTTCCGCTGTTTTGCATTGGCGATGATCCCGTCATCCGGAATGGTGTAATAATCGATCAGGCTCTGAAGGGAGTTGATTGCCGAAAATTCGTCCCCCTTGGCAATGTATATATCTGATAATGTGAGGAATGCCATCCCCATCCAGTACTGGTGCGGGGTATTCATCTCAATGAACTCATATACTTCTTCTTCCGCCGCATCGATCTCACCCCTGTCGAACAGGATCTCAATCACCCGGTACTTGGATTCCGCACCCTCCAGACTATTGACCTCATGGGACACTTTCCTGAAATGGTCATAGGCAAAATCCTTTTCATTCAATGCGTTGAACGATTTGGCAATCTTGAAGTTTGCTTCCCGGCGAATCTCCTCCTGCAGTTTGTCAAGCGCAAGCACCTCCCGGGCTGCCTCGATGGTGTTCGCATATTCATCCAGTTCATAGTAGCAGCGCATCAGGCCGGTATGGGCATCCTGAATATTGGTTTTTTTCTCGGCCACCTCAAGCATGGTCAGGTAGTTCTCAATGGCCCTGTGGTAATCCCGCTGCCTGAAATTGATCTTTGCCGCTGCCTCCAGGGCCGGTTCGGTGAACATGTTCCTGGAGTGATTGATGATATAATCCAGTGATTCCAGTGCTTCCTCATTCTGCTGCAGCTTCAGCTGGCAATCTGCCTTGTAGTAGTGGGCATTGAGCAGGAACCTTCCCCGCGGAAAAGCATCCAGGTAATCTTTGAATGCACGCACCGTCTCTGCACAGTCGCCCCGTGTATAAACCATCTCAGCGGCCGTGTAAGTGAGCGAATCCTGTTCGCGCCTTGTGATGTCTCTTCCCAGACTGTTCACAAAGGACATGTAGCCGTCCACATTATCCCTGCGCACATAAATGTTCTTGATGCTGGTGAGTGCATTGTCAGCCTCGGGGGTTCCCGGATAGTTGGTGGCTACCTGTTGATAATAGGAAAGGGCCCTTTCGTAATCTCCTTCGTTATAATAGATGAGCCCCAGCTGGTTCAGTGCCTTGTTGGCGTAACTTGAATTGGGATGGTCGGTCACCAGGGCCTGGTAATATTGCTGTGCTTTTGTTGGTTCGTTCAGCACCACGTAACTCCTTCCGATCTCAAACAGGGCATCATCCACAAAATTGGACTCCGGCAGATCGCGGGTCAGCCTTGTAAGCACCTCCACTTTCTGCTGCGGCCTGTCCAGCAAGCCCAGGGTGAAACCCTTCTGGAACATGGCGTAATCGGTATCTGCCTGACCCGACGCAATGCAGCGATCATAAAACTCCATGGCCTGTCCGTAATCTTTCTTCACAAAATAACAGTCAGCCATCCGGTTATATGCATCGGAAAGGATCGGGGCTTTTTTATCCTGTTCCAGCCTGATATACCGGTTGAACCAGCTCATCGCATCATCAAATTTCTCCGCATCAAAGTAAATGTATCCCATGCTGTAATGACACAGGGCATATTCTTCCTGCCCGGAGGCGCTGCCATCGTCCAGGAATTCAGTGTAGTATAATTGCGCAGTGTTGGGATCACCCGAGCGGTAAGCGGCTTCGCCCAGCCAGAAATATGTCCTCGCGGTGATGGCAGGATCATACCCTGCATATTTCAGTGACTTTTCAAAGGCATCCACCGCTTCGGTGAACCTCAGATTCTTATACAGTTCCAGTCCCCTGTAAAAAGCCACCTTCTGATAGGCCTTCTCGATCTCAGGACCCTTCTGGCGGATCCTGTCCAGGGAAGCCAGCGCCATGCTGTAGTTACGCGTACCCAGGTAGGCATTCACCAGGTAATTATAAGCTTCATCGGTATTCTCCGCTGCCGGATAGAGCCTGATATACTCTTCGAACGCCCTGATCGCCTCGTTGAAAGGATTATAGGAAAGTTCATAGGTAACCTTGGCGTAATTGAAGAGGGCATCCTGCTGGATGCGTAGGTCAAAATCCATCTTTGCCGCCTGGGAAAAAGCAATGCGTGCCTTGTTCTTGTCACCCAGGTGCAGGTAACAGTCGGCCAGATGATAGTGGGCACTCTGTGCGATCTCCGTTTTCCGGTAACTGATTTGTTCGAACAGTTCCCTGGCCTTATCGTACTCCTGGTTCATGTAATAGGCAAATGCCAGCTGGTATCGGTCATGGATGGTGGTCCCCCCGGCATTGTCCCGGTATGTTTCCAGGTAGGGGATGGCTTCGCTGTACCGGTCCAGCATAAAAAAAGATTCCCCGGTGATCTTGGACATTTCTCCCAATCTTTTGTCGGACACAGACTCCATCAGCGGAGGTGTGAATTCGATCACCTCATCATATTTTTTCTGCATATAGAGGATCTGCGCGATATAATAGGGTGCAATATTGGAAAACAGCGGATCATCGACGATTTTCCGGAATCCCATCAGGGCGGTCTCGTAATTTTCTTCGGTATAATGGATATGGGAATAGTAATAGGTGGCCGGGGCGGTGTAGGGAGAATCCTCCTCCAGGATCTCATAGAAATTGACCCGGGCCTGCTCAAAATCGTTGCGCTGGTAATAAGCAAAACCCTTTTTAAAATGATATTCAGCGCGTTCACCCCTGTTCAGGCTGAAACGGTCCACCCGGTTATACCACGAGATGCATTTGGCCCAGCTGTTCTTGTCATAAAAGTAATCAGCCAGCCGGAAGGCCGCCTCATCCACATGAGGGCTCTCGGGGTATTCTGAAATAAAGGAAAAAACCAGGTACTCGGAATCGTCGTTGCGCAGCTCCACCGCGGACATGGCCAGGTAGAAGGCGGCTTCCGAACGGATCTCCGAACGGGATCCTTCGGTGGAAGCCAGCAACTTTTCAAATTCATGCCGGGCAGCTCCGTATTTCTCTTTTTCGTAAAGTTCCAGTCCCTTCAGGTAAGTATTGTCGCCGTATTCGTACACCGCACATTTCTGAGCGGATACGCAAATGGCAGAGGTGATCAACAATACGGAAAGAACAACCTTGATGGAATCAATCATGTGTATTTGGATTAACCTGTCAAAATTACGAATAATCCCCGCGGCTATTCCGGCGGCAGCTCTTTTTAATTAACAGCCGGATGTTAATTTTAGTATAATTATAATTCTTATTTTAGCCGGATAATTCTTAGGAAATATGCCCCTGGACAATGTCATCACGCTTGAAAATGCTGTCATTAGTGTCAACGACAACATTGTGCTGACTGATGTGAACCTGAATGTCACAAAACGGGAATTCGTTTACGTAATAGGCAGGGTCGGCAGCGGTAAGACAAGCCTGATCAGGACCATCAATGCCGAATATCCGCTGACGGAAGGACACGGAATGGTGGCCGGATTTCAGCTCGAAAAGATCCGGAGGAAAGAAATTCCCTACATGAGGAGAAAGCTGGGGATCGTTTTCCAGGATTTCCAGTTGCTCACCGATCGCACAGTGGACAGCAATCTTGAATTTGTCCTGAAAGCCACCGGATGGAAGCAAAAAGGGGAGATCAAGGACCGGATCGCTGAAGTGCTGGAGAAGGTGAACCTGGGTTACAAGGGATACAAAATGCCCCACCAGCTCTCGGGGGGTGAACAGCAGCGGGTGGTCATAGCCCGGGCCCTTTTGAACGATCCGGAGATCATCCTTGCGGATGAACCCACGGGCAATCTCGATCCCGCCACCTCGGACGAGATCATGAAAATCCTCTGGGCAATTTCCGAAAGCGGCCGTGCCGTTATCATGGCCACCCACAACTACAACGTGCTGAAGCGGTTCCCTTCCCGGACCCTCAGATGCGGGGACGGAAAACTCACCGGGGCCAACCTGAGCGAAAGCGATATCGACCGCCTGATCAGCAATGAATAATCCAGGTTCCTTGGATCTGAAGGCATATACCCTTGACGAACTGGAATCCTATGCCGGATCACCCGATTACGGCAGCTCCGGTATCATACCGGTCAGTCCCCTCCGGCTGCATTCCTACCTGCATAATCCCAGGGCTGAAAAAACCGACCATGTGCTCTTTGAAATGTACCATGCGGGCAGACTGGTGGCTTACCGCACCCTGCTTCCCGATGAATTTTTCGACCGGCAGGACCGTGCACATCGTTTCGCCTGGTTCAGCGGTAATTATGTGGACCCGGGCTTCCGCAGAATGGGAATCTCGACCAGGCTCTTTCAGCTGGCCGAGGACCACTGGGAGGGAAGACTCATGTATACCAATTACGCACCCGCCTCCAGGGCATTGTACGACCGTACGGACAGGTTCAGGGTACTGGCAAAGCGGAACGGAAAACGGTATTACCTGCGCGCCGCATCCCGGGAACTGCTTTCACGAAAAGGGATTCCGGGATCCCTGCTTCATGGGGCGGATCAGTTGATCAATCAGATCCATGACAAAAAACTCGCCCGCTTTCAGTCCGATCCGGTCCATCCCTTCACCGTTGAAGTGATCGATGCACCTGGCCGGGACCTGGAATCCCTCCTTGCCGAAAAGCAGGCGAAATCACTTTTCCGCAGGGACAGGAAGGTTTTTGAATGGATCCTTCAATATCCATGGGTAACCGATCAAAAGCATGAATCCATCCCTTACCACTTCTCTTACAGGGCATCTCTTTTTAAAAACCGGCTGCTCATGTTTTCCACTCCGGAATTGCCCGTGGCAGGCTTCCTGTGGATGGTGATCCATGATAAAAGGCTGACCGTGCCCTATGCCATTTCAACCGGCACAGAAACAGAACATGCCATGGCTGTTGAAATCATCCGTTCAATGATCCATGATGACTGTGCCTACACGACCCTGCGTGAACATTCCCTTGTCAGTCAGATGAACCGGTTCAGATCCTGGTTCCTCGCCAGGCGCGGTATGCCACAGCTGATCTTTGTCCATGACAAGATTGCAGGGCTGGTCCCTGCAGACCGGATCATTTATGACGGGGACGGGGATGTGGTTTTTACCGGATGATCAGTACCGCAGCCTGTTCCTGCCCAGGGGTACTTTCAGCAGGTAATAGAGATACTCCGTTTTTAACACCTCCATGGCAGTCCCCCGCACACTTTCCATGGGGATCCGCTGGATGAAGCGCATGGTCCCCGTATTCTTGATTCCCGCCGTACCGAAAAGTGCACCGGCCACATTTGCCTCAAGCAGTTCCCGGATCACAGGTCCGGGCACCCCCGCGCTGGAAAAGGGGAAGGAAAACCATGCTGTTTTCACTCCGAATCTTTCCCTGAGATCTTCCACGCTTTCCCGGACCTGTCGGATGATCTCATCCCTGTTCATGATAGAAAAATCTGCATGATCCCGGCCATGGCCTCCGATACCAAACCCCCATGAACGCAGATCCTTTATCTGTTCCGAAGTCATGTATACCGGCTGATTTTTCAGGTAATTCTGAAAATCCACACCCAGTACTGCAGCCAGCGGATCCAGCAGGTCCTGCCGGGGTGGGTCGACCATTTTCAGTGCACTGACCACTTGTTTTTCAGGGATGACCAGAAATTCTGCCGCTTTCCCGGCCATCTCCGGATCAGACATGACCCGGTCTATCAAAATGCTGGTTTTATAGCGGAAAAAGAGTCCCCGGTTATCGATGAAACGATTGTTCAGGAAGAAAACGGCCGGCACGCCTTTTTTCTTCAGCAACGGAGCAATGACCCGGTGGCACTCTGCCAGTCCGTCATCGAAACTGAGGATCATTCCCCGCCTGCGGCTGTTTTTTGCAACTCCATCCAGATAATCCTCCAGACGCAGTGGCTCGAAGATCCGGAGCATTGCATCCAGGTCTTTTTCAAACTCAGCAGGGTTCTTATAACCGTATAGGTGAAAGATGTGCGGCAGGTGCTGATCGGAGACAACATGGTAAAAGGGAAAGATGGTCCGTTGTCCCGACAGGGAAACCATGCTTTCCAGGTGGGTCAGCCTGGCCGGGGCTGACAGGATCTTTCTGCGCGGGTCAGTCATTCGCTGTCCAGGTTTTCAACGGGATGGGCAGCCGGTTAAAACGCAGGCGCTGGTAAATTTCGGGGGTTGCGCCAAATCCTGCAAAGAAGCGGGCCACAGACGGGATGCTGGAGCCTTCGAAATCAAGGATCAGGCCGGTGCCGGCATGATCGGCGATAAAGGCATCAACCACTCTGAACATGCTCCTGTGCTGTTTGCCCTGTTCACTGGAGACTGCGACCAGGTAGATGGCCCTGGTGCGGCTGAAACCAAAAAACGCAGCGGCCTCAAGTTCCTTCCCGTTCATGGAGCCGTATGTAACACCGGTGCCATTCTTCTTAACGGTTTCCAGCAGTCCCTGCAGCCACCGGTATGAAGACTCGGGTCTCCTGATGACATCGTGACTTTTCTTTAACCGGATCAGCGCCGCCGTGTCTATGTTTTTCCTGATCCGGATGTCAGCGTCCATGGTCCGGCTGATATTCCTCCTGGTATTGGTTGAATAGGATCGCTTCAACTCCTCATGGGCCTGCTGCAGGGTTAACCGGTAGTTCTTTCTGTCGTCCACATGCAAGGGTCCCTGTTCACCCACCAGATTCCCGCTGTTGAAGTGGATGTGCCCGAACCTGAATTTTTTCGGAATGCCGGCAAGCATAAGGGACAGGGTTGTGGGATCTGCAAACGCGTTGCCGAAAACACCCAGCTGCTGGGTATAAAAGGGCTGGTAAAGGTAATGGATCCCGAATTTCCTCTTCCAGACCAGGGGCATGATAAACCGGTAATCATCCATGATCAGGGCGGACCAGTTCTCCGCGGCTGCGTCCAGGTACCAGGAATAGGGATAGAGGGTCTCCGCGGAGGAATGTGCGATCACATCGTTCCACCGTTCCTCGTCAATATCCTTCCTTTCAACAAATTGGATCATAATAGCTACTTCGTAGCGTTAGTTGAGTAGAGTTAGTAGAGTTATAGGGCTTCACAAAACTAATTTAAGAATTTGATAGAAAATGGGGCACAAATGATTTTACAAACCTTATTTTATCCTGTTGTCCTGTTTTATATGCTGTCAAAGC
>DSEO01000376.1 GCA_011056635.1 Bacteroides sp. | reverse complement strand
CGATCTGGAAGGAGACTCTTTGAGAGATAAAAAATAATGTTATTTTTAGATCACGAATCAATCACCAAAGGAGGTGTACACTTTACTCCGAATCCACTGTACACTTTGTCCGGAATACTCACTACTCCGAAGGGAGGGTTGGTGAGCATGTAGGAGAAAGGACCTGGGAGCTGGTCGTCAGAGAAGCTGTTGCCGAGTTTGATGTTGTCAGCGTTTTGCCCCTTGATCATCATATCGCTTTTGCATATGGAGTAGGATTCCGGGTTCAGCTCCTGACCAAAGACCTCCAGGCGAGCCCGGGGATTCAGCTCACGAAGGTATTCCTCTGCAATGGATAACATACCACCTGTTCCGGCGCAGCAGTCATACATCGTTTCCACAATACCCTCTTTGGTCAGGATTTCACTGTCTTGGAAGAACAGGATATTCACCATCAGCCTAATCACTTCCCGGGGTGTGAAATGTTCACCAGCGGTTTCGTTGGAGATCTCAGAGAACTTGCGAATCAGCTCCTCGAACAGATAGCCCATCTCATTGTTGGTGACAACATCGGGATGCAAGTCAATTTCCTGGAACCGTTTCACGACCAGATACAACAGGTCAGCTTTTTCGAGCCGCTCGATTTGCCCTTCAAAATCGAAGTGTTCAAATGTCTCCCTGGCATTCTCACTAAAACCGTTGATGTAATGCCTGAGGTTGGCAGCGATATTTTCCGGATCGGCGATGAGTTTGTTGAAATCGTATTTGCTGCGGTTATGGAATTTGAAACCTGATACCTGGTTCAAGATAGGATCAATGTTTTCCAGGTTCATATTCTGCACGAGCTGAAGTTTGGCAAGGACATCTTCTTTGGTACGATCCTGAACACAGTCCAGACGTCGAAGGACCGTGAATGGAAGGATCACCCTGCCGTATTCGCTCTGCTTGTAATCACCTCGAAGGAGCTCGGCAATGCTCCAGATGAAATTCGCTTTCTCCGTGAAATTGATGGTCATTAGTCAGAGGTTGAATTGTAGAGATTGAAGATATGAAGAATCCGTGATATATACAATCTAGCCGTTATGCTTGAGAATGAGATGTAATACAACGGGTTTCTGGATAAAAGAATCTTGTCTTTTGAAAGGATTTATATGCACATTATATGCAAACAAAAAAGCAGCCACAAACACTTAAGCCTGTAACTGCCTTATTCTCTGTGTGGAGCATATCGGAATCGAACCGATGACCTCTTGACTGCCAGTCAAACGCTCTAGCCAACTGAGCTAATGCCCCATCTTGGGTTGCAAAAATATCAAAAAATACACAAGAATGAAAGGTTGTTTGGCAGTATTTTTGAGGTAATTTTACTGGGGAATAAATGTTTATGCATTTTCTATTTGAAATATATATTGTAAAATAGTATTTTTAAGCCCAAATCCTAACACGATGGAACAGAAAAAATCAGAAAAGGCTGATCTTGAAAGAAGGAAAGGAATATTTCTGGAGGTCGGTCTTGTTGTGGCACTCTCCATCATCCTGATTGCCTTTGAGTGGACGAAGGGACCGGATAAAGATGATAATTCAGAAATGGTCCAGCAGATCCAGTTCGAGGATGAGATGATGCAGATCACCCGGAGGGAAGAACCCAAGCCCGAACCCAAACCTGAACAACCCAAAGTAGCCGAGGTGCTGGACATCGTAGATGACGACGTGGAGATCGACGACGAGTTTGATTTCGATATGGAAGCCACCGATGACACCCAGTACGACTTTACCACAGTGATCTCCGATGATGAGGAAGAGATTCAGGAAGAGGAGGTTTTCTATATTGTGGAGGATATGCCCACCTTCAACGGGGGTGATCCTGCCACGGAGTTCCGCAAATACATTGCACAGAACCTCCGGTATCCGGAAATTGCAGCGGAAAACGGTATCAGCGGACGGGTTATCGTTCAGTTTGCCGTGAACAGAACCGGCCAGGTGGTGGATGCGGTCGTTGTCAGAAGCGTGGACCCCGCACTGGACAAGGAAGCCATCAGGGTGGTCATGTCATCCCCCAAGTGGGTCCCGGGAAGGCAGCGCGGCAAACCCGTGAAAGTGCTTTTTACTTTCCCGATCAACTTCGTCCTGCAGTAAAAAAATCATATACCTGTTTATAAAAGCCGGCTTTTGGTCGGCTTTTTTTTTTATAAATTAGCTCCGAACTAAATCTTCCAGGCATGAAAAAGACATTTACTTATCTCATTGCACTCCTGTTGGTTGCCGGATGTGGATCCACTACCAAGAAATTACAGCGTGGACAGTATGACGCCGTCATCGATAAAACGGTGAAGAAACTGATCAAGAAACCCAATGCCAAAAAGGCTGCTGAAATGGACAGGGCTTTCCAGATGGCCAATGAAAGGGATCTGGACAGGATCAAGTATCTGAAAATGGAAAATAATCCGGATAATTATGATGAGATCTTCAACAGGTACAACATGCTGAAGGAGCGTCAGCGCAAGGTCCGCACGGTGACCCCGCTGACTGTGGATGGGAAGACCTACAGTTACCAGTTTGTGGATTATGATGCGGAAATGGTGAATGCCAAACGGAAAGCGGCGGATTTTTTCTTTGATAACGGCAAAGGACTCCTGGACAATGCGCTTAAGAAGGAAGATTACAGGGATGCCTATTTCCAGTTGAGGAAAGCCGCGGAGTACAGCGGCGGACAGTATCCCAATATCGATGCACTGATCTATGAGGCCCGTGACAAAGGGATCAGCAGGGTGATCGTTCAACTGGTCAACCAGAGTCCTGTACAATTGCCTGCCGCAGTGGAAGAAGACCTGATCTCATTTGATATGCAGGGACTGGGGAGTGAATGGGTTGAATACCACTTCAAGCACCTGAACAAAGATATCGATTACGATTATGACATTCTTGTAAAACTGCTTACAGTGGCGGTTTCTCCCGATCATTCAGAAGATACAGATAAGATTTTTAACAAGCGGGTGGCCGACGGATTTGAATACGTACTGGATGCCAATGGGAATGTGATGAAGGACACGGCCGGGAACGATATCAAAATACAGAAGTTCAGGGATATCACATGTACCCTGATAGAAACCAGACAGTACAAGGCAGTGGAGATCCGCGGCGAGGTGGAGATCCTCTCCAACTATCCGCAGCGGAGACTGATCAAGAAAGAGCCTTTCGGGGCGAGCAATGAATTCGAACATTTCTCTGCCAGGGCGATCGGCGACCTGGGGGCCCTCACCGAAGAGGCACTGCAAAAAACGCAACAGGAGAAAGTCCCTTTTCCCAGCGATGTGGAGATGGTCATGACCTGTACCGAAACCCTCAAGCCGGCCATACGGAACGCTGTTTATTCGAACCGGCAGTATATCCAGTGACAGAAGCAAAATATGATCACAGGCCCAGGCCGGAAAGGGTGGTGCTGGTGGGGATCATCAACCAGGACCAGACGGAGGAAATGGTTGCCGAATACCTGGAAGAACTGGCATTTCTGACAGAAACTGCAGGGGGAGAGCCCATGGCTGTATTCACCCAGAAGCTCGATGTACCCGACCCAAAAACATTCATCGGATCCGGAAAGCTCTCCGAGGTGAAAGCACTGGTTGCTGAGGAGGAGATCGACCTGGTCATTTTCGACGATGAGCTCACGCCCTCGCAGCTGCGGAATATTGAGAGGGAGCTGAACTGCAGGATCCTGGACCGGACAAACCTGATCCTGGATATTTTTGCCAGCAGGGCTAAGACCGCCCATGCCAGGACCCAGGTGGAGCTGGCCCAGTATCAGTATCTTCTTCCCAGGCTTACCAGGATGTGGACACACCTGGAGCGGCAGCGGGGAGGGATCGGACTGCGGGGCCCGGGTGAAACGGAAATTGAAACGGACCGGCGCATCATCCGGGACAAGATCGCACGGCTGAAAGTACAGCTGAAAAAGATCGACAGGCAGATGACCGTACAGCGGAAGCACCGCGGTAAACTGGTCAGGGTGGCGCTGGTGGGGTATACCAATGCGGGGAAATCCACCCTGATGAACCTGCTCAGCAAGTCCAGTGTATTTGCCGAGGACAAGCTGTTTGCCACCCTCGATACCACCGTCAGAAAGGTGGTGGTGGAAAATCTTCCCTTTCTGCTGTCAGATACGGTGGGATTTATCCGTAAACTGCCCACCCACCTTGTGGAATCATTCAAATCCACACTGGATGAGGTGCGGGAAGCGGATATCCTGTTGCATGTGGTGGACATCTCCCACCCCAATTATGAAGAACAGATCTCGGTTGTGGAGGAGACCCTGAGGGAGCTGGGAACCATTGACACCCCCGTGATGCTGGTTTTTAATAAAACGGATGCGTTCACCTATGTGAAGAAGGATGAGGATGACCTCACCCCGGTCCACCGGGAGAATCTGAGCCTGGATGAGGTGAAACGGATCTGGGCGGCCAGGAACAAGGATGCCATTTTTATTTCGGCGCTCCGTAAAAAAAACATTGACGCGTTGAAAGATCAGCTTTATCAGAAGGCCAAGGAGATCCACGTGAAAAGGTATCCTTATAACGACCTGCTGTATTAGCGCGGCTGTTAAACCAGGTTATTCTCCGCCAGGTATTCTGCAATCTGGACTGCATTCAGCGCAGCTCCCTTCCTGATCTGGTCTCCCACACACCAGAATGCGATCCCCCTGGGATGGGTGAGGTCTTTGCGAAGCCGTCCCACGAAAACATCATCCTTGCCTTCCGATCCCAGCGGCATGGGGTAGACCAGGTTTTCCGGGTCGTCCGTGAGGGTGATCCCCGGGGTATCGGAAAGCGCCTGTTTTACCTGCTGCAGGTCCAGTTCCTCTTCCGTTTCAAGCCAGATGGCTTCCGAATGGTTCCTGAGCACCGGCACGCGCACGCAGGTGGAGCTCACCTGGATGTCTGAATGCATGATTTTCCGGGTTTCGTGATACATTTTCATCTCCTCCCTGGTGTATCCGTTCGGGGTGAACACATCAATATGTGGAATGAGGTTCATGGCGAGCTGGTAAGGAAAATGTTCCACGCTGGCCGGCTCTCCCGCTGCAATCTGCCTGATCTGTTTTTCCAGCTCTGCCATGGCACCGGCTCCGGCTCCGCTGGCAGCCTGGTAAGTGGCGGCATGCACGCGGCGAACGGGCGACAGGTCATGGATGGGCTTCAGGCAGACCACCATCTGGATGGTGCTGCAGTTGGGGTTGGCCACCAGGTTCCGGGGAATGGCATGGAGGTCGCCTGAATTCACCCCGGGAATTACCAGGGGAACATCCTCTTCCATCCGGAAGGCGCTGGAGTTGTCGATCATGATGGCCCCGTGCCTGGTGATCGCGGATGCAAATTGTCTGGAAGTATTTCCACCGGCTGATACCAGAGCGATGTGTACCCCTTTGAAATCATCATTGTCCTTCAGTTCCTTCACGGTGAGCTGTTCGCCTTGGAAGGCATACCGGTTCCCCGCACTGCGGGCCGATCCGAAAAGAAGCAGTTCGTCCACCGGGAACCGCCTCTCCTGGAGCACCTGCAGGAACTCCTGTCCCACTGCTCCGCTGATACCGACAATTGCTACTTTCATGGGTTTATTTTTTCGACCACCAGGATGCAAACATGACAATTATTTTCTGAAACTGAAAAGCCTTCTCCTCTTTTTTTTCCTTGTGCCATCAGTTTTATGGGCGCAATACCAATTCGATTTCGAGTCCGGTTCAATTTTCGACTGGGAGCAGGTCCCCTCCGGGCGCTGGGAGGTCACTTCCGAGGAGGTTATTGCCGGGGTCTATTCGCTGCACCATGGTTATGACAGTCCGTTGGCCGGAAAGGATTTTATCCTCCTGCGCCATGAGCCGCCCGGGGAGCATGATTCCCTCTCCCTGGCCTTCCGTGTCCGGCACGGGTATCCCCCCAGTGCATACAATCACTGGCAGGTTGCCTGGCTGGCCGAAACCGGGGGGGGTGACCGGCAGGATGGTACGGGAAGTATCCATCTCACCGGCGGACTTGTGGTGGGTGTGAACCTGGATTGTTCGGATGACCTGGTGAAGATATGGAGATGCAATGACGGAGTATATGAAGTACTCTGCACCACTTCCGTTAACTACCAGGAGCAGGTGGGAACCGCTGAAGCGCCCTGTTTCAGGATGGTGTGGCAAAGGGAAGGAGAACTGCAGCTCTTTATTACCGCCGACCCTGAAAGTGAACCGCTGGAGTTGATCGGGACCTGTGATCCGGGAACCTTCCGGGCCGGCAGGTATCTGGTGATTGGCTACGGATACAGCGCGGGGCAGGACCGGAAGTTCTGGCTGGACGATATCAGGCTGGAAGGGAATTTTGTGGCCGATACCCTGCCCCCGGAGATCACGGATATCCGCATCCAGGATGCGCATACCATCCTGCTCGGACTTTCAGAGCCGGTAAGTCACCCGAAGCCCGGCTCCTTCCTGATTTCATGGGAAGGAGCCGGCAGTCTCCTTCCGGAGGAAGTGACAGTCGCTCCTGCGGCATTTTCGGGCACTCCCGGGATGCATGCACCCATCCGCATAGTGCTCCGGTTCAACGGGGAACTTCCCAACCGCCGGGAACTCATCCTGCAGGTGCGGGATCTCTGTGATCTTGACGGGAACTGTCTTTCGAACACTTTCACCGGTCTGATGAGGAACGATGCCGTCTGGGGAGATGTGGTGATCAATGAAGTGATGTGCGATCCGGAGCCCCGGGTCCTGCTGCCCGGCTGCGAATACCTGGAAATCTACCACAGGTCACGCTTTCCGCTGGATCTGGAAGGATGGCGGGTGGAGGTCAACGGAAGAAGTTACGGGATAAGCGGACTGAAGCTTGGTCCGGGTGAGTACGGTGTGCTGGCCGGGCCCGGTGGCGAAGAGCTTCAGGCAGGGCGATCTGTGACCCTGTTCGCTTCCTCCTCCGCCCTGCCCAATGCGGGGGCGGAGGTGGCGCTTTACGATCATCACGGTACCCTGATCCACGTGGTGCGTTATGCCGATCCGGGGACCGGACCCGGATGGAAGCAGGAGGGAGGCTGGTCCCTCGAAGCCACTGATCCGGACCGGGTTTGCAATACTTCCCACCGGTGGGAATATTCGGAAGACCGCAGGGGTGGCACACCCGGGGAGAAAAACAGCAAGTTCATTCCGGCAGCCGACACGGAACCGCCCCGTTTCATGTACATGGGCTATCCCGGCAGCGGAAGCATCACGCTGCATTTTTCGGAACTGATCCGCTTCGATCAGGATCAGATGAACCGGGCCTGTCTGCTTCCCTCCGGAGTACGGCCCGACAGCATGACCACGGGCCAGCCCTTTTTCGATCACCTGATGCTGCATTTTCCCGGGGAGCTTCCGCAGGGGACAGATGCATCCCTGCTGCTTCCCTCCGTTTCGGACTGTTCCGGGAATCTTTCCCCGGCACTGAAAATACCGGTGAGACAGGTATCCGGTCCCCGTTTCTCCTCCGTCCAGGTCAACGAGGTGATGTATGACCCGGCGGACGGATGCCCGGAATTTATCGAACTACATCATCCGGGTGACAGGTTCCATGAGTTGGAGGATATCCTGCTGGATACCGGGGAAGGGGAGGAGTTCATGATGCATGCGGTTCCCCTTGCTGAGGAGTCCAGGATCCTTGCTCCCGGCGATTATGTGGTGCTCAGCAGGCATACCGGTAAGCTGATGCAGTGTTACGGACTCGAACGATCGGGGAAATGGATTGAGATAAGGGATATGCCTTCACTCCCGAACAGCGGGGGCACCATCCGGCTGGCAGACCGTTCCGGGAATGTGCTGGAGATGGTGCATTATCAGGATGGGATGCATATGGACTTGATGGATGATACCCGGGGTGTCAGCCTGGAGCGCATCTCCCCCGCACGTTTGGGGACAGACCCGGGCAACTGGCATTCGGCTGCTTCCATCGCGGGATATTCCACCCCGGGAAGGAAAAATTCACAATCTCTCCGGGATGGCGGCGGCGGAGCGGGACTGGCGGTGGAGCCGGGGGTCTTCAGCCCGGATCAGGACGGATATGAAGATTTTTTACAGATCTCCGTTGTTCTGGAGGGACAGGGGTGGGTGATCCGCCTGTGGGTAACGGATTTGAAAGGGAGGCCGGTCCGGCAGCTGGCCAACAACCATGCGGCAGGTCCGCATTCCACCTATACCTGGGATGGGGAGCAGGATGACGGCAGCATGTGCCCGGAAGGGATCTATGTGGTCCATCTGCGGGGTTACCATCCCGTTTCGGGGGAGCGTTTCAACGGGAAACGCGCGGCAGGCCTTATTTACCGGTGAGCCTGTCCACCGTTTTCCAGGAGGCTACCACAACCAGGGTGGCTCCGAAACCGATCCAGGCAATGGCCCGGAAGGTGGGAAGAAACCCGACATGATCAATGAGCGTGCCCACCAGCGGGTAGACCATCACGCTGATGAAGAAGTTCAGGGTCATGTAAATGGAATTGACGAAGGCTTTTTTCTCCGTCCGGAGCTCCTGCACCGTGGCGAGCAGCACCGAGGTCGGGGCAAACAGGAAAAAGCCCAGGGGCAGCAGTACGGGAAAGATCCACCATCCGTCCACGCTCAGGAAGAGCAGGGTGAGCAGGGGGGTGACCAGGCTGATGATCAGGAGTGTGCGGTTACGCCCCAGCCGGTCGCTGATGGTGCCGGCGAAAAGCGCTCCCGCCGCACCCGAAAGCTGGATCACCGTGAGTGCCAGGTCGGCCACATGAATACTACTCCCGGATGCGGTAAGAAAAACAGGGAGGTAATAGGTCAGGGAGGATTTCAGACCGGCCTGGAAAAATGTGAATCCCCCTGTGAGCAGAAAAGCTGCCGAAAAACGCAGGAAGATCTTCCAGTAACTTCCCTCCAGGTGCTTGCGGGGAGATGAAATTTGTTCGAAATTGGCGTTCCTGAAATTCAGGTAAAGCACCAGGGAGGCAATGAAGCCGAGCGGCATCATTTTCCATGTTCCTTCCAGTCCCCACAAACTGATCACCCCCAGAATGACCAGCGGACCTGCGGTCCGGGCGAGCTCGCCACCCACCATGTAATAGCTCATGCCCTTCCCGATCCTGTCACCGGAAAACCGGTGTACCATCACCGGGGTGGGGATGTGCCAGAAGGTGGAACTGATCCCCGAGAAAAAAAGCAGAACCGCCAGGAAAATGTAACTGGGAGCCAGGCCGATCAGGCTCATGGTCAGTGCCGTTAAGGCTGGTGAAAAGATGACCATGTACCGCATTACCGGCCGCTCGGCAATGATCCCGATCAGGGGATTGAACAGGGAAGGGATCCGCTGGATCACAGCCAGCAGTCCGGTCATCCCGTAACTGATCCCCAGTTTTTCAATGATCAGGGGTAGTGCGGGTGCCAGGAAGGCGGTATAGACATCGTGCACAAAGTGCGCACCTCCCATGATCAGCACCCTTCCCTGCTGAAAACCGCCCCCGGTCTTTCCCATCAGGTGGTGACCAGTTTGACGATGAGTGAGGTTAGCAGCGGTGCCGCCTTCTCGGCTGCTCCGATCACATCCTGGAGACTGGTCTTCATGATCCTGCCGGGAACGCCCAGGTCGGTAATGACCGAGAAGGCCAGGATCCTGATCCCCATCTGGTGTGCCACGATGGCTTCCGGGACGGTGGACATGCCCACGGTATCACCGCCGATGATCCGCAGGTACTGATACTCTTTCGGGGTTTCCAGGGTGGGTCCCGTTACGGCCACGTAACAGCCTTCCTGCAGGGGGATGCCCAGCTCCGCGGCTGTATCCCTGGCCTTCTGCAGCAGTTCCGGATCATAGGTCTGGCTCATGTCCGGGAACAGATCCCCGAACTCGGGGAAATGCTTCCCGATCAGGGGGTTGGGCATGAGACTGATGTGGTCGTTGATGAGCATGATGTCCCCCACCTCGAAACCGGGATTCAATCCGCCGGAGGCATTGGAAACCACCAGGGTCTTGACCCCGAGGAATTTCATGACCCTGACCGGAAAGGTGACCTGTTGCATGGTGTATCCTTCGTAGAAGTGGAACCGGCCCTGCATGACCAGCACCCTTGTTTTCCCCAGTCTTCCTGAAATGAGTTTGCCGGCGTGACTTTCCACCGAGGAAACCCCGAAATGGGGGATGGCGTCATAATCGATCACCTCTTCCACCTGGATCCGGTTCACGATGGATCCCAGTCCGGTTCCGAGAATAATGGCTGTTTCAGGTTCCTTTTTGATCCTTTCCCTGATAAAGGATGCTGCTTCGTTTATTGCTGACAACATAGTTGGTGATGATTTGATCAAAATGCTGTTTGTCTTCGTTGAGGAAATCCATATGGATGCGTACCGCATGCATGTCCTGCCTGAGTGCTTCGCCGGGCTGAAGGGAGCGCAGTCGCACGGCATCCTTTTCCGTGGTGAGGACCAGTACCTGCTCCCATTCTTTTTTCAGTTCCCGGTAGAGGTCTGAGATCTTTTCCAGGTCTTTCGGCGTAAAATGGTGGTGGTCGGGAAAACAGATCTCCTTCATGCGGGTGGTGATCCCCCGGACATAATTCCTGACGGGTCGCGGGTTGGCGATACCCGTGACCATCAGTGCCGCGGATTTTCTCTCCCTGTACCATTGCCTGTCCCGCTGCGAAACACCCGGATAGACCGGGATCAGATCACCGTACCGGACGGTGGTAAAAAAGAGGTGCTGCCCCATGGGCAGGTCCATGCTTTTCACATATTCCCTTCTTTCGATGGGTTTCATCCGACCGGGTGAACGGGTTACCAGAATGATCTGGGCACGGCGCCTGTTCCTGGCGGGCTCCCGCAGCAGTCCCGCCGGAAGCATGCGGTCTTTGTGCAGGGGGCGGGAGAAATCGATCAACAGGATGGAAAGTCCGGGCAGGATGGCCAGGTGCTGATATGCATCATCCAGCAGGATCACTTCCAGATCCGGGTCCTCCTCCATCAGCCTTTTTACTCCCCGCACCCTTCTCCTGTCCACAGCCACTGTAATATCCGGGAATCGTTGTTTGATCTGCAAGGGTTCGTCACCGATCTCCGCTGCCGTCGAACTGTCCGAGGCGATCCGGAAGTCGCGGGTTTTCCTTTTATAACCGCGGCTGAGGGTGGCCACCCGGTACTGCTCCTTCAGCAATTCCGCCAGGTATTCCACATGCGGGGTTTTTCCCGTTCCACCTGCCGTTATGTTTCCCACCGAGATAATGGGAATACGGAACTCGGTGCGATGAATCAAACCACTTAAAAAGAGGCCGTTCCTGATCCACACTGCCAGCGTGTAAAGCCAGGAAAGGGGGATCAGCAGGATCCGCCAGTTCAGCCTTTTATTCCGCTTATTCTGCATCTTCAGGTGTTCCGGTGCGAGCGCCGGGGCAAATGGCAGGGGTCACCCCCTGCCGGTCAATGGATCTCCAGTGAAAAGGGCATGATGGCCTGTACCCCCTGCATCATGCTCACCTCCTTCAATTGTTGATAATACCTGTAGCCGTCGCCCAGTTCATTCCGGATCATTCTCATTTTTGTATCCCCGGTCAGGGATTTCATGATCATCGTGAACGGATCCTCCAGTACGGGAAGCGACTGGATCCTGTAGGTCTCCAGTCCGGCCATTTCAGCAGCCACCTCAATGGATTTTTCCAGTCCCCCGAACATATCAATCAATCCGATCTCCAGGGCATCTTCTCCCGACCATACCCGTCCCCCCGCGATGGCATCGATCTCATCCCTCGATTTATTCCTTCCCTCGGCAACCACCTGCAGAAATTTCTCATAGGCTTCGTCCACATATTTCTGAAGGATCGCTTTTTCCTCCTCATCAAGCGGACTGGTAATGGATAACATATCGCTGTGCCGGTTGGTCTTCACCACATCCGTTGTGATACCCAGTTTATCGTTCATCAGTCCCTGAAAATTCGGTATACTGGCAAATACCCCGATGGAACCGGTGATGGTAATCGGACTGGCAAGGATGGTATCGGCAGGTGCCACGATGTAGTAACCTCCCGATGCAGCCACATTTCCCATGGAAGCTACAAATGGTTTCTCTTCGGCAGCAAGCCTGGTTTCCCGGTAGATCACATCGGAAGCGGTCATGCTGCCCCCTCCCGAATTTACACGGAACACAATTGCTTTGACTGATTTATCCCTCCGCGCTTTACGGATGGCCTTGGCAATCCGCTCCGAACCTATGTAACCCTCGCCCACATCTCCGTCCACCACGGTTCCCATGGCATAGATCACGGCAATCTTGTCCCTGCTGAACGCCTGCTTCTCCTTCAGGGGCACATCCTGATAGCGCTTGATGGTAATCGATTCCAGGTCCTTCGCTTCCTCCACATGCATTTTTTCCTTCATCAGGTTGAGCATCTCATCGTAATAGATCAATCCGTCGATCAAGCCGGTCTCCACGAGTAGATTGTTGTCCAGGCTGACCAGTTCATCCGCATATTGATTCAGCTTTTCGGGGGAAATGTTCCTGCTTTTCGAGATCTCAGTGACCATCTTCTCCCAGATGGAGCCCATGTAGGCTTCGATCTGGATCCGGTTTTCCTCGCTCAGGTTTTCCCGGGTGAAAGGCTCATTGGCACTTTTGAAGGATCCGTGCCGGATCACCTGCATCTCTATCCCCAGTTTCTCCATGGCTTTCTTATAAAACGTCGCCTCCGCACTCAGGCCGTTGAATAGAAAAATGCCCTCGTAAGTCATGAAAATCGAGTCCGCAGCGGTGGCCAGGTAATAGGAACCCTGGGTATACATATTTCCGTACGCGTAAATGAATTTTCCGCTCTTTTTGAATTCAAGCAGGGCATCCCTGATCTCATCGATGGTGGCAATCTCAACGGGGACGATGCCCAGATTCAGGAAAATCCCTTTGATGTTATCGTCCTTCCCGGCCTGACGGATGCTCTTCAGGATCTGATCCAGGCCCATGATCTCTCCCAATCCGGGCGTGAGGGAAATGAACTGTGAAAACGGATTCCCATCGGAGCGGTCCGATACGGGAGTGCTGAATTTTGCCACCAGCAGGCTGTTCTCCTTTACAGAAGGAACCTCTTTGGAAGTGGAAGCTACCACAATACCGGCAAAGATCAGGATCATGACAAGCGTCACGATCAGGATCCCCACGATGGTTGCCAGCAGACTGGAAAGAAAATGTTTCATGGATGATGTAAATTAATGTTCAAATGATTTCTCTCCCGGGGGAAAGAAAGGCGGCAATTTACTAAAAATGCGCTGGATAATGGATATCTTCGTTTCAATAAAAATGAGACGATCGGGAGCCCTGGAAAAGACACAGATATACCTCTGCCTGGGAAGCAACCTGGGTCACCGGAAAAGGAATTTGCGGAAAGCCCGTAAACGGATCGGGAAGCGGGTGGGGAAGATCACCCGCCGGTCCGGACTGTATGAGTCAGTCCCCTGGGGCTACAGCAGCGAAAATCTTTTCATGAACTGTTGCCTGGCTGTGGAAACGGACCTGGAACCTTTGCGGGTCATGGATGCATTGCTCTCGGTGGAGCATTCCCTGGGCCGGTCAGACCACGGAGAAGGATATGCGGACAGGCTGATCGATATCGACCTGCTGCTGTACGGGGATCTGGTCATGGATCATCATCGTCTGAAGCTGCCCCACCCGAGGATGGGGGACAGAAAATTCGTGCTGATGCCCCTGGCAGAGATCGCCCCGGATGTGGTCCATCCCCTGGAAAAAATCACCATCCGTGAAATGCTGGAAAGGTGCCGGGATCAGACCCTTTGTAGTACCAGGTCGTCCCAGAACAGGTAAAAGGCTGTGTAGATCACCGACCAAACCACGTTGGACAGGATCAGGTACAGGAACCTGGCTTTTACCGTCCTGTAATACCTGACCACCAGGAATGTTCCCACCGGAATGGAAAGCAGGAAGGGAGTGGAGGCGGCAATACCGATCAGGCCGTACCGTTGCTTGATGCGAACGATCCGCCGGTTCCGCCTGGTAAACACTTTTTTCGGACCGGTGCGATTGGCGGTAACTGCCTTTTTCTTCGGCCTGAAGGTGCGGTTCCACCAGTCGATCAGCATCTGTGACAGGTAGGCAAAAAAGTATATCCCGGCAATGCCCCCGATGTTGGTCCAGAAAATGGTTTGCAAAAAGCCAAACTGAAATTCCAGGATTACCAGGGGGAATGTCATGGCAAACTTGACCGAACTGAGTAATACGGTTATAATAATCTGTACCACTTATATGACCAGTCCTTCATCAGCGAAACTAAAGTAAGACTTATCCGCAATAATTACGTGGTCCAGCAATTTTATTTCGAGCATATCCGCGGCTTTTTTCCACTTTTCCGTGATTTTCACATCGGCGTCACTGGGCTGATTGTTCCCCGAGGGGTGATTGTGGCACACAATGATGGAGGTGGCCAGGTTATCCAGCGCTTTCTTCAGGATGATCCGGGTATCGATCACCGTCCCGGCCAGTCCCCCCTGGCTCACCTTGTACCTGCCCAGGACCCGGTTGGCCCTGTTCAGCATCAGCAACCAGAACTCTTCATGGTCCAGGTCACCCAGCAACGGATGAAAAAGTTCATAAACGGTCCGGCTGGATTTGACCGGGACCCTGTCAATATGATGCATCCCGGCCCTTCTGCGCCCGAGCTCCAGGGCTGCAAGGACGGTGATTGCCTTGGCCGGTCCCACGCCCCGGATCTTCTGCAGATCGGTCAGGGACTGCCTGCCCAGTTCCTGGAGGTTGTTGTCCACGCTGCGAAGCAGATGCCTGGCAAGCTCCACCGCTGTGACATTTCTGGCCCCCGAACCCAGCAGGATGGCAAGCAGCTCTGAATCGGAAAGGAACTGAATCCCGTTGGCCATCACCTTTTCCCTAGGCCTTTCCTCCACTGCCCAGGTTTTCAGGGAGCACGGTCTGTAGTCATGCATGGTCCTTTTTGGGATTAATGTGCCGGACCGCCTTTCATCGTTCAGGGTGAGATGCGTATTTGTAGTTCGTTCCGGAAGTTTTACCGGGTGACTGAAAATAACCCGGCCAGCTCATCGGCGGTGATCCGGTAATCCGGATCAAAATCTTCCGAATCCATATAGTTCAGGATCGATTGGTAGAGCTGGCGCGCTTCCGGTCTGTCCGCCAGCTGGTCAAGCTGTGACATGCATACCAGCAACTTCCCGCTTCCGGTCTTGAACTCAAAGATCAATCCCAGTTGATGATTGCGCTCCGGGTTGTCGATCACCCGTACAATGGGATCATAACCGCTGGAGATCCGATCCAGGATCAGGCTGTTGCTATGCCTGATGATGGAGAACCACTGCCAGCCGGTATGAAAATCAGTGGGAAAGTCGTTAAATAGGGGATGATCCGGATCCATCAACAGGCCCAGGGTACCGGGCGAGACCGGTCTCCCGTTCCGTTCGCTGATTCCCCTGAACATCCCGTAATTCCAGAAATCGGGAGGGAACAGTCCCGGGTAGCTGTTGCCGCTGACATCACCGGTCTGCGGGAAATAAAGCACTTTGCCGCCCTGCTGCAGGTGTTGAATGACTCCACCATCCAGTTTACCGGTCACGATCATTTCACTGGCCGGCTTGACATCATTGTCCGCCGGATATACCCAGATATCATGTGTATTCAGATAGGGTGTTCCGGGAACCGCACAGGTAAATGTGAATTTTTCTGCCCGGTCAACAGGTGCCAGGTCCGCCTCCATCTCCCCGGCCGTCGCCAGTCCCCCGCAGGGAATATCCAACCCGGTCAGTGTTCCTTCATCCAGTACCTTCCCTTCTTCCGATGCAATACGCCAGATGAGATCGCCGGTGATATCCGCGTTGGAATAATTGGCCACTTTGATGGTTGCCCGGAAGGTCTCGTCGGCCGTCCAGCAATATTTTCGGAATTCGGGCAACAGGACCACATCGTTGCAGGATTGTCTCCAGCCTTCGGGTGAGATCACCTGCTTGCTGTCCATGAAGGCATCCAGGATGCCCACCAGGGCGGTTCCCTGTCCCGGGAAATCCTGTAAATCGAGTAATTGAAAACCGGCCATGTCTTCCGTGCGCATTGCCGCTTCCATTTCGGCTTTGTAGCAGATTGCGGACCAGGCGCCGGATGCTTGCTGAAATTTACCATCCATCCCGGCCATGCCCGCTTCTTTCAAACGATCCTGAAAAACTTCAAGATTCCTGGCGCGCAGCACCCCCGTATATTTGCTGATCTCGCTGTAATCGGGAAAGATCTGGTACTGTCCCGTTTCATGTCCGATAACGGGGATATCCACACGGGACACCGCCTCATCGAAATTGATCGTCGTGGAAGGGGTCCGGGTGTTCAGTAATCCGCCTCCGTCCGAATCGGCGAATGCGTGGGTAAGCCTGGTATGGGTCAGCACGGTGTCATGTGCATATGGCGTTCTTGCACCCACGAAAAAATCCGAGCCCGCGCCGGGAGCCGTATAACCGATATTGTTGTTGGTCCCCTCCGTATAAAGCGGTCTGCCGTCGTGGGCCCTCAATGCACGTATATTGGCTTCCACACGGTCATGTCCGCCCCAGATCTCATTGCCGTGGGAGAACATGACAAAAGAAGGGTGGTTGGCATAGGCATCCAGCATGCCGTACCCTTCATTCCTCAGCATGCCGGCAATTGAATCGGCTCCGAGTCCGCCCCAGAACGGCAATTCTGCCTGGAGATAGATGCCTGCCATATCAGCGGCGGTAAATGCTGCTTCGGGGGGACAATAAGAATGAAAACGGTAATGGTTGATGCCGTAGGATTTGGCGATCCGGAAGATCCTGAGCCAGTCCCCCGTGTTCGTCGGCGTGAAACCCGTGACCGGGAAAACAGCCGCATCGTTTTTGCCCCTTAAAAACAGGGTGCGGCCATTGATGCTGAATTTTTTTCCGTTCACGGCGAAATCCCGCATTCCGAAAGGCACCGTTCTGGAATCTTTCAGATCGCCCCGGGAAATGATGGCGGTCAGTTGATAAAGCGGTTGTTCAAATTCGTCCCATACACTGCATTTTTCTCCCAGATCGTATTCCAGGTGTATCTTTTCTGTACAGGGGGTGCTGATCTGAAGCGGTTTTAAACGGGTTGTCTTCCCGTTTTCCGTCTTCTCCACCCGGAGTTCCACATCCACATTTTCAAGACCGAGCCGGTTGTCCACGCTCAGTTCCGCGCGGATCTTCCTTTGAGCCACATCCGGGTATACACGGAGGCCGGAAATGAATGTTTTTGCGGATGCTTCGATATATATTTCGCCGATGATGCCATTCCAGTTGGTCTGGGTATGGTCGGAGTAAATATGTACATTGCCGTAGGGTGTGAGCTCCAGGCTGTTGTTTACCTGAATGGTAATATGGTGCCTGCCGGGTGCCAGGTAATCCGGGACATCGAATATCTGCGGGGACTGAAGCAGCTGAGAACCGCCGACAAAGATGCTGTCGATCCATATTTTTGACGATTTCGTGCGTTCCAGGAATAACCGGAGATGTTTTCCGGCGAAATGATCCGGGATGACCACCTCCCGGCGGTACCATGCAATTCCCTCATAGGTGTAAATCCGGTTCAGGTGCAGGGTGGTGGTGTCTTCGTTCAGGAATCCTTTTCCGTTCAAATCGGTCGTCCCCGGTAATTTTACCGAATCCCCGAGATCATCAAGGTACCATTGCTGTTTTTCTCCTTCCCGGAGCGTGTCCAGTGAGAACTGCCACTCCCCGGCAAGGTCCAGACAGGCTCGATGCTGTTGATTATCAGGATTGCACGAGATGATGGCGATCAGTGAAATGAAGTACAGATATTTCATAACGGGCGGGTAATGATCGGTGAGCAGCTTCAAAAAAGGCCGTCTCGTTGGAGACAGCCTTCAGGGTTTTATCGTGTTTTCTGGAGGTACTTATAAACCGTTCACGTGTTTTGCCAGCTTCGCTTTCAGGTTGGAGGCCTTGTTCTTGTGGATCACATTGTTCTTTGCGAGCCTGTCCAGCATGGAGACCACCTTCGGGTACTGTTCGACGGCAGCTTCCTTTTCTTTGGTTTCACGCAATTTTTTCACCGCATTCCGGGTGGTCCTTGCGGCATACTTGTTCCTCAACCGCTTGGATTCGTTCTGCCTGATCCTTTTTTTTGCTGATAAATGATGCGCCATTTTCTATATTTGATTCATTTGGGGATGCAAAAATAGTGATAAATTTCAATTATTAAAACAATTCCTGAAATTATCCAGCTATTTACATAGCTTCCTGGTACTTACCAGAATGGCCACCATGTTTGCCACAAAGATCAGGGTGATCAGTCCCAGCGAGGTACCGTACAGCATACCATGCAGCCTGGAAGAGAGTTCCAGGTTCCAGTCCTCCGCCATGCCCGAGAAATGCCTGGCCAGGACCCCGGTAACCAGCAGGGAAAGGGCCGTCACCCCGATCATGAGGATCAGCAGCAGGACGATATAGGGCCTGCTGATCTCCCGGTAGTGAAAGCCCAGCTTGTTGAGCCTGCGGATTTTCGGCGACGACCGGCTGATCATCAACTGGAGGCTCAGGAGGAACACCATGAATGCAAGACCAATGATGATGCCTGCGATGACCACAAGAAAACTGAGGATCAGTTTCAGGAGGATGTTCAGCCGGCTGCTCTTCAATTTTTCCCGGATGGTGTCATATCCTTTTTCCTCGATGAAGTTGATGATCTCCGGGTCGGTGGGATCCCTGGTTTCAATGATCACCCTGGAAGGAGCTGCTTTTGTAAAATAACCGTATTTGTCGTTGGCCCACCGGAGGAAATCATGGGGGACCAGGATGGAATTGATGCGGTTGCTGAATCCCACGATTTTTCCCCGGTAATCATCAAAATTACCCCTTCCCTGTCCCCGCAGCCTGATCCTGAAATTGATCATGGAGATGATCCCCTTGGGGATCTGGGGAAGTCCCTGGCTCTGGGCAAATCCGAAATTATACAGGTTCAGGTAATCCTGGGGAATGATCACGGGAATGACCCCCTCTTCCGGGTCCCACTTCCACTGGTCGGATTTCACATCGATGTACTCATCGGGAATGGCCTCGAAGAACAGCTCGGTATAGAAGTCGGGGAATTGCTCATTTTCCGTATAGGCGCTTATGGGAAATTCGTTGGAAATGAACGGGGCGACTTTGCCCGTGAAGGGCTGTGCCGCTATCTCACTGATCTCATGGTCGGAAAAACCGGGCCGGGCCAGGCCGAGGGTCTGACCGATATTTACCTGCTTGTTGATCACGATATATTCGGGATCCAGCAGGTCCCTGTTGACCTGCAAAATGGACTTGAAATCCAGGTAGAACTGGATCCCGGCAAGCAACAGGACAAAACCCGCCAGCGTTCCCAGGAATGCCCAGATAAGATGGGCCCTGCTGTGGTCCTGCCACAATATGCGGTAGAGGTATTTCATAGTTTCAGTTGTACATCCGCTTCCATCAGCTCCGGTTCATGAAGGGAGGTGAGCAGCAGTCCCGCCCCCTGCATGTCACATTCCCGGCTGATCAGCCGGTAAGCGATCAGGCTGTTTTCCCGGTCAATATGACTGAAGCATTCATCGGCCAGCAGGTAACTGAAGGGCTGACAGAGTGCCCTGATGATGGCCACGCGCTGCTGCTGACCGAATGAGAGGATCCCGGCTTTCCTGTGCAGGAAATCTCCGATGCCCATCAGATTGGCCATTTCCATAATTGCGTGCAGGGATTTATGGCCGGTTATCGAATTTTTCAGCTGGATATTCTCAAGGGCGGTCAGGTCGTCAAACAATTCCAGTCCCTGGAAAATGAAAGACAGCTTTTCTTTGCGGAGGCGGGACCATTCCCTGGAGGACAGGGTGCTGATATCGGTGGCATCCAGGTACACCTCTCCATGGTAATCGTTCCGGATCCCGTAAATGACCGATAAGAGACTGGTCTTCCCTTTGCCGGACGGCGCCTGAATGATGTATTTCTTCGCCTGCTCGAACAGCACGGCATCCGATTCCCAGATATCGGACCCCCCGGTGTCCTGCTCCACCAGGGGGATCGGGATCAGTTTTTCAAAGCGGATGGTCATGGATGGCATTCCTTCATCGGCGCTTCCCTATTCTTTGATGTCGGTCATCTTCAGGATGGTATAGAGACTGTTCTCATTCGGCTTGCTGGTCTCCAGAAGCGCACTGCCCGAATAATTACCTGCGGAAACACCCAGGTATTTGAAGGATTCCGACATATAATCCAGCCATTTCTTTTGTTGCGGATTCCGATTGAACATCTGCTGAATGGACGCGGGATAGGCCGATGCATCCATGTTCAGGTACAATCCCACGGAACCGCCGGAAAAATCTTTGAACTTTGAATCCAGCAGCGAATTTTCAATATTTCCGCCGGAAACTGCATCCCTGTAACCTTTGGAATTGGTGAGCGTCCAGATATCATCCGTGATCCCGCTGTATATTTCATTGCCCTGAACATTGATGATGAAAAAATCCTTCTGCTGGTCGACCGGTATGATGTTTCCCACCCTTTCCATCAGTTTTTCCTGGAGCACTTCATTATTCACACCGAGCCCGACGAATAATTCCACCGGAAACATGTTCTCCCCGGTGGTCCCGTTTACCGAAATGGTAAAATCACCCGTCAACGCGTCGAGCAATTCCTCTGCGGGAATACCTGTTACTGCTTCCACCTTTTCTCCGGTCTCACCCAGCTTTTCAGTCGGAATACTTTTCACAATCCGCTGCAGTTTTTTCAGATCCATGGAACCCGCAACAGCCAGGAGCAGGTCACCCCCGGGAGCACTTTCAAGCATCTTTTTATTCAGGGATGGGTTCATGACCAGGACCTGTTCCAGGTTCTTTTTCACCTCTTCACTGAACCGGGTTTCGCCGGTCACAAGCATTTTCCCGTTTTCAAATTCACAGTAAGCCCTGGCATAATTGTTAGTGAATTCAACCGGCAGATCGATTTTCACACTGTCTTTTTCCATGGCCTTTTCCAGGAATTTTCTCAGGTCATTGGAAGAAACCCAAACATTGAGGTCCTTCATATCCCCGAGGAAATCCTTGAAATCGACCATGCTGGTAATGGAGGCCTCTTTCACAGGGTGGAACATGGTGTCCAGTGTCCCGGTCAGATATTTCAGATCAAATTCTTCGCCGTCAGGGGTGGCCAGTACGACCATCTGTTCCCTGTTCCAGCCGATGATCCCGTCCTCATCAGGCCGGACATAGGTATAACCGCCTGCTTTGACAAATTCAGCACTGATATCTTCCCTGATCTTTTTCAGGATGGATTCGAATTTCCCGGTATCCTTCATCCCGCTCACCACACCAAACACAGGGGCTTCTTCTTCCATCTTTATAAAAACGTATGTATATTCATCCAGCATCAGGCCCGAACTCAGCGGATCTTCCAGGAGCTGCTCCCATACCTCGCCCTTTACCTTCGCTTTCAGGTTCTGGAGTGTATTGAGCTTGCCTTTTTTATAAATCTCCATGGGGTGGAGCGATGCCACGGCAATGGCATCATCCGGAATGCTGTTCACAAATTCGGGAGTCTTTTTTCCGCACGAGGCAAGGATCAGACCTGCTGCCAGAATAATTATCAAAGGGTACTTGTTCATCTGGATGGATTTAGGATTGGAAAACAGGAGTTAAATATACAAGCTTTTTCAAAACCAACGCTCTTCGTACAGGGGTTATTGCCCGGGCGGGGGTGGACGCAGCTTTCCTGCTCAGGTTTCCTGTTCAGGTTTCCTGTTCAGGCAGGGAGAAATTGCAGAAAATAGTTAATGGCTATCCAATTTCATTCGATCATGTTGCTGATCTTTGGAATGGTCTGCAGGTATGCCCAGATGGATGAAGCCTCCTCGTCGGTGATCATCGGAGCTGGCATCATGGGAAACCTGAGAGGTTTGCCGTCAGGACGCATGCCGAAACGGAGTGTTTTGATGAACTCCTCTTCTGTCCAGGTACCGAGTCCGGTTTCACCATCCATGGTGAGGTTGGAGGACCTAATCTCATTCATCTCCTTATCCATGAGTATGTTCCCGCCACCGAAATAACCCTTTGAATTTTCGGGATTCATGATGTCGATGTGCTGAAAACTGGCACTGTGACAACCGAAGCAATCAAATTTCGCGACGGCAAGGTATTTTCCGTATGCCACCCTGTCCGAGGGCATCGGGGCCTCCACCGGTCCTTCCGGGTAGGGAAGGGGCTTAAATGCAGTTCTTGAAAGTATCTTTGAGAGAAAGGACGGTTTGATTTCCCCGGGATTGTGATCCGATGGCTGGACCATGGGATGATCGGAACGGAGGAAAGCAATGATGCTGAAAAGGTCCTCGTCTGACAGGTGGGGGAACTTGGGCATCCATGGAGGGACATACTGGCCGTCTTTCCTGATCCCGGTGCGAAGCAGGTAGGCCAGCTCACCGTCTGTATAATCGGTAATGCCAAAAACAGGATGCTGCGTGATGTTGGGAGCAAAGATCTCACCGAATGCCGCCGCATCGGCCATATAAGCTCCACCCAGTTTACCGTCTGTGGACCCGTGGCACTGGTTGCATAGGATGCCTGCCATACGGGCTCCTTCGGTTACCCGGGCATCGGTGACCTCCACAGAAAGTTCTTCCGCTTCATTTTCATAGGAAGGGATCCCGGAGATGTTCACGTACATGGCCAGGATGAACAGGATCAGGATGATCCCCAGGATTGAGAACAGGACAATTTTTATCGCTTTACTCATGATACGTAAGTTTTAAATTGAACAATCAAAATTATTTCATGCACAAAGGTTCAATTTACCAGGTGCGGTCTCGCAGGTAGGCGTCCAGCGCTTCCCTGGTCATGGGTAATCCTTCCGGATTTTTCTCCACCCATTCCAGAAAAGCTGATTTGATCTCATCGGTCCACCGGCCATCGATCTGACCGGGTGTATAGACTCCCTGCTTCAGCATTTCATGTCCGAACATATCCCTGAGCATGATGAACTCGGCCCGGACCACCACTTCTTCTGCCAGGTGTGCCGGAATGAAAAGCACCCCGGTCTTCTTGGCCAGCACCACATCACCCGGGAGGACTGTTGCTTTTCCTATACGGATTGGCACATTGATCCCCATCAGCATGCTCTCCATCAGGTAAGAGGGGTCGAATCCCTTTACAAATGCATTGAAGCCTTCAATTTCCGAGAGACCCTCCATGTCTCTTGAGCCACCATCAAACACCACTCCGTTGCCTGAATTGGTAAATATGGCATTCCCGAGGTTGTCTCCGATCAGGGTCCCGTCCACCACTTTCCCGAATCCGTCCGCCACATATACATCCCCATGCTGCAGTGCGTCAATGGGCCAGGAATTCATGGCGCCCATGCGGCCCTGCTGTTGTCCTTTTTCCGTGAGGCGGTCCATCAGTTCAGGCCTCCCGGGCATGTACAGCGCGGTATGTGCCCGTCCCACCACAGGCTGGTTTTCATGAAGGATCACCCAGTCTCCTTCGAACTGGTTATGGTATCCGCGGGAACGAAGGATTCCCCAGGCTTCCTCGATGGATACCCTTTTCATTCTTTCCAGGATATCGTCGGGCACCCTGGGACGTCCGTCCTCGAAACGTTCCCCATTCCATTCCTGCGTATAAAAGACGAGCTCTTCCCTGGTATCGAAGAACTGGGAAACAGATTCCGGTATGAGCACCGCGAACATGATTGCTGACAGGATTAGTTGCTTTTGCATGGTACCATCGTTTTTGGATTGGTTTTGGATATCATCAGGCTGTATCAGTTGTAATGCCGTTTTCATTTCCATTTGCCGGTTTTCTCCTCCACCAGGTAGCCAGTGACGAACCGGTGATATTCATCATGGGGCCGAATACCGCCGGAGCCAGTCCAACGGTGGCTACCTTACCCATCTGCAATGCAATCCCGGAGGCCAGTCCCCCGTTCTGCATCCCCACTTCCAGGGCGATGGTCCGGCATGATCTTTCATCCATCCCTGCCAGCCGGCAGATCCAGTAACCGAGCAGGTACCCCGTGCAATTATGAAGCAGACAGGCAAGGATCAGAATAAAACCGATTTCAAGCAGGCTGTCCCTTCCCGCTGCTGTGATCACCACGATGATCACCCCGATGCCGGCCATGGAAAGGAATGCCATCGCCCTGTCCAGGTATTTCTTGTTGCCTTTTGCCAGGTGTTTGAATGCAAGAGCCCCGAGTACAGGGAGGACCAGGAACCATCCCAGATCCTTCAGCAGCTGGATCAGTGCTTCAACGGCTCCTACTCCGGCAGTCCGGTACAGGATAATGTTCTTCCCCGCTATGATCAGCAGATAGACCAGTGCCTGGATGCGAATACTTTTCCGGGTTTCCCTGCCATAGGCCACCGCATTGAAAATGAGTCCGGCTACGATGGGCAGGATCACGATATTGATTATCCCGAGCATCATGTCCCAGAAATCGACGGGTATAAACTGCCCGGCAAGAAGTTTCATTAAAGAGGGAGTGATCAAAGGGGCCAGCATGGTGGCAACGGCCGTCAGGGTGACAGAAAGGGCGAGGTTTGCTTTTGCAATGAAGGACATCACGTTGGAAGCCAGACCTGAGGGTGAAGCTCCCACCAGGATGATCCCGGCACCGATTTCAGGCGGGAATCCAAACAGGGATGCAATGGCAAAGCCCACCAGCGGCATGATGGTGAACTGGCAGGTGAGTCCCAGAAATACCCCTTTCGGCATTTTCACAACTCCGGCAAAATCCCTGAAACTCATCTGTGATCCCATGCCGAACATAATGATCTGGAGCAGGGGAACAATGGTGGTCTCCAGCCTGAAACCTCCCCACTGGATGAACAGCTGCGGATAAAACATGGAGATGGTTACTGCCGCAAAGATCATGATGGTGTAGGAGAAACTTTTGAAGAATTCACTTCCCCGAACACCGAAGGCAAGAAATGTAAAAAAAGCGATCAGCGAGGGACCCGGGATACCTTTCCAGTCCAGCATGATAGAAAAAAGAAACAGTATAAGGGCCAGGCCGGCCATCCCCGGCAGGATCTTATAAAGTGTCTTCTTCATGCGAGAAATGAAAGAAGATATGAACTATTTTAATAATTTGTATGCTCAAAACTAAGGATAGTTAACCTCAATTCAAATGAAAACCAAGAGAACTTTCAAATCGGAAACCTCTGTCAGTAGCAGTGACCGGAGGTCCTTTCTGAAAAAGGCCGGTTTGGGCGGATTGGGACTGGGCATGATGCTCAGGTCACCACTGGAGGAGCAGATCGAAGCCCTCACCGGGGAAGTGAACCGGTATTCCGGTCCGGCTAATCTCCGGATCACTGACATGCGGATCGCACAGGTTGGCAATGTGCCCATCGTCAAGATTTTGACCAACCAGGATGTATACGGACTGGGCGATGTGAGGGACGGGGCCGATCCGCGGTATGCCCTGATGCTGAAAAGCCGCATTCTCGGGGAGAATCCGTGTAATGTGGAAAAGATCTTCAAGATCATCAGGCAGTTCGGGAACCACGGGAGACAGGGAGGAGGTGTCTCGGGTGTGGAAATGGCCCTCTGGGACCTGACCGGCAAGGTGTATGGTGTACCGCTCTATCAGTTACTGGGAGGCAAATACAGAGACCGGGTCAGGATCTATGTGGACACTCCCACCGTAAGGGAGCCCGGGGAATTTGCTGAAAAAATGAAGGAAAGGCTGGTCCGGGGATTTACCATCATGAAGATGGATATCGGGATCGGGCTCATCAGGGATATCCCCGGAACACTGACCAATACGGGTCCGTGGGACGGATTGAGAGGCTGGGATCCCACCAGGGGTACCTATGGATCTACCATGCATCCTTTCACCAGGGTGCAGATCACAGAGAAGGGGATTGAGGAAATGGTGAAATATGTGGCAGCCATGCGACAGGCAATCGGATGGGAAATCCCGGTCGGGATCGATCATGTGGGTCATATGGGAGTGAACAGCATGATCAGACTGGGGAAGGCTTTTGAACCATACAACATCGCATGGCTTGAAGATCTGATCCCCTGGCAGTACACCGATCAGTGGAAAGAGATATCCCGGGCCATAGACATACCTACGCTGACCGGGGAAGATATTTATCTGAAAGACGGATTCAGGGATCTGATCGAAAACCGCGCTGTGGATATCATCCATCCGGATCCGGTCACCGCCGGAGGTTATCTGGAGACAAAAAGAATAGGTGATTTTGCGGAGGAGCATGGCATCGCCATGGCGCTGCATCATGCTTCCTCACCCGTTACTTTCATAGGCTGTGTCCATACGGCCGCGGCAACGGAAAATTTCATTGCCCTCGAGCACCATTCGGTGGACAATCCATGGTGGGAGGACCTGGTCACCGGACTGGACAAGCCCCTGGTAAAGGACGGATATGTGGAAGTTCCTGAAAAACCGGGGGTCGGGCTGGAATTGAATGAGGAGGCCGTAAAGGAACACCTCCGAAAGGGGGAGGAGTTATTCGCTCCCACCGATGAATGGAACCAGCTGCGGTCCTGGGACCGGCAGTGGAGTTAGTTGAACTTTCAATCCTGTTCACGGTGCCACAGGATCACCTGGACAGGCTGGTTTTCCCGGAGGTGTTCCGCGAGCTTTTCGGCACAGTAGACCGACCGGTGCTGGCCCCCGGTGCAGCCGAAACTGACCATCAGGTGTGAGAACTTGCGTTCTTCGTAATTTTCAACCGAGAGGTCCACCAGCGCAAAAGCATTGCTCAGGAATTCATTCACCTCGGGTTTCTGGCTTAGAAAGTCCATCACCGGCTTATCCTTCCCGGTCATTCCCATGTACTGTTCGATCCTGCCGGGATTGCTGAGAGCCCTGCAGTCAAACACGTACCCGCCGCCATGACCGCTGGGATCCTCCGGGATGCCATGCAGGTAGCTGAAACTGTTGATGAATACGGTCAGGGTGGATTTCCTGCCCTCTTTTGCCTTGAACCGTTTCAGGCTGCGGGAGGTAAGAAGCCGGTGGAACACCCCCACCAGGGTGGGGATCTTCAGCGGAAGATCCACGTTCTCCAGGATCCATCTGAGGTCCTTCAAGGCATAGGGGATACTCTGCAGGAACTGGGTCTTCTTTTCGTAAAAACCCCTGAAACCGAATGCCCCCATGGCCTGCATCATCCGGATCAGCACATAGGCATAATAGGACCGGCGGAATTCTTCCCTGTTCACTGTCATATAGTGATCCAATGTCCGGATGTAGTGGTCCAGCAGCAGTTCCCTGACCTCATAGGGAATATCTGCCTTGGAGTCGAACAGAAGGGAAGCCACGTCATACTGCAGCGCACCCCGTCGTCCGCCCTGGTAATCGATGAACCAGGGGGTACCATTTCTGAGCATGATGTTGCGGGACTGGAAATCCCGGTAAAGGAAATAACCCGTATCCTGCTTCAGCAGGTATTCGATCAGCCGGTTGAAATCATCCTCGAGCCGCTGTTCGTTGAACGGGATATCGGCAAGTTTCAGGAAGTAGTATTTAAAATAGCTCAGGTCCCACTGCATGCTCTGCCTGTCAAATTCCGATCGAGGATAACAGAACTCATAGTTGAGATCGGATCCGGCGGTGATCTGGAAACGGGGCAATTCATGCAATACTTTCTGGTAGATCTCCAGCAGCTCGGAAGAAAACCGATCCTCCTTCCTGGCGCGGATCAGGTAATCGAATAACGTCGTATCTCCGAGGTCTTCAAGCAGGTATGCGTGGTTATCCAGGTCGGTAAGGTAAATTTCCGGTACTGCCAGTCCTTTGGATCTGAAATGTTTGCTGAAGGCAATAAAGGCTTCATTCTCCTCCCTGTCCTCGTTCACAACCCCGATAAATGATCCGTCCCTGATGGTGATCCGGTAATACTCCCTGCTGGATCCGGAAATGGGCAGCCTGTTGATGGACAATACTTTTTCTCCTGACCACTTATCTGAAAGCTCGTGTAATAATTCCAACTTTGTCATGCGTATCTGTTTTTCTCCAGAATCCCTGGCGACTATATACCCACCATATAATCCCACCAGAATGGACCGATGGATGGACGGCCATCCCTCAGGTCTGATTTTCTGATGATCTCCAGGGCTTCATCAAGTGTATGGGAAGTCCTGAATTTCTTCATCACATAGGCCAGCAAACAGCGTCTGAGATCCCTGATCATGATCCGGGCTTCAGGTTTGGCCACACGTTCGGTCTCATTCAACATGGCGGCAAAGTCCTTGCCCACCCTGGTGATGTTCCATTTATTCCTCTGATAATATCCTTCCGCCCATTCCCGGCTGTCGAAAACACGCGGGTGGGACAATTCCGCCCTTTTCACGCAGCGGCCCTCCTCTTCACAAAAGGATTCGTGGACAGATTCCGGTAAGCATGGATGAAAATGGCCAGCAACATCAGGATGGTACAGATCAGGGCGGTCCACTGAAGCACGGGAATTTCACCCCAGTGTCTGACCGCAATGGCCAGGATGGCCCAGACTCCCACCGCTGCAAATTCACGCATGTTCCTGAAAAGGATCATCAAAAGGTTGATGATGGTCGCCACCATGATCAGGATCATGGTCCACTTAACATCGGAGAACAGCGCCTGCCATTCTATCTTGGCCAGGTAGGCAGTGATGTTGGCAACGGTGGCCACCGTGATCCACCCGCTGTATAGGCTGATAGGCCACCAGGTCCAGACAATCATGGGAGCTGGCGCGTCCCAACGTTCCATGTTCAATCTTATCACGATGATCAGGAGAGAGATCAGTATCAGGATGATCATGAAGACGGATATTCCGGTTTGCTCATTGAGCCAGAACCAGATCCAGGCCGCATTGGCCAGGTTGGCAATGATCAGCCATGGACCGATCTGAAGAATGAATTCGTCGTCTTTTTTATCAAAAAAGGCTCTTTTCACCTGGAAAATGCCATGTGCGAGCAGTCCCAGGTAGATCAGTCCCCATATCGAGAACGCATATCCGGCAGGAGTAAATAAATTGTAAAGTTGGGCGCTTACAGAACCGACGGAATTCCCGTTGATCAAGCCTGTATTGGCCACATAGTTCCAGGCGATCACCGCCACAATGACCAGCAGATTTGTCAGGGCATAGATTTTTTTCATGGGTTCATTGTATTAAGGTGTAAACCTTCCATCATCTTTTGTTTCCCGGAGCTTCTGAATGTGATCCTCCAGCCATCCGATCCGTTCCGGTCTTCCGGCATCGAATCTCGATACGTGTGGCTTCAGGTCCAGAACCGGCGTTCCGTCCACAATATCGAGATGACTGACACGGAGGATGTTCTTTTCAATTCCGTCGAGCCGGACTACGGATATACCGATGGGATTTGGCCTGCGGGGACTCCGGGTTGCAAAGACTCCGTGTTCACGGTCATCCATGAATGGGAAGACCTGCAGTTCGTAACCGCTGACCAGGTGAAAGTGACAGACCAGGATGATGTGGGAAAAGCCTTCCAGATCCTTCAATCCTTCTGCAAATTTATCGAATACTTCCACTGTACCCGCCACTTCAATCCTGGATCCGGGCTGGATGGGGGTACCCTCGGGCTTCTTGTAGGGGGAATGGATGACCCCGATGGGGCTGTATGTGATCCTTTTCATCGTATGACCGGCCGGTAAATTTACGCAATAGTATCCATACAGCCGGCATGGAAAGGCGCAAACATCACCATCAGACGGTAAATTCACCGTTGGCCTCGGGCTGGTACAATATTTTATCGATCCTGATCTCTCTCAGTCCCCCGGGAGCCTCAAATGTTACTTTATCCCCGACCCTGTAACCGAGCAGGGCACTGCCCAGGGGTGACAGAACGGAGATTTTGCCTTCCCTGTAATTGGAGTCTTTCGGATATACCAGTTTGAGTTTCATCAACCTGCCTGAATCCATATCGGTAAGCTCGAGGGCTGAGTTCATGGTGACAAATTCGGGGGTGATCTTCCTGGAGTCGACTCTCCGGGCACGCCGGAGCTCTGATCCCAGTACTTCCAGGTTTCTAATTTCGACTGTTCTGCTCTGCCGTTCAGCATTTATCAGGTTCTGAAGCCTCACAAAATCAAGTTCGGTGATTGTAATATCTTTCTTCATGATATTCACTTTTTGGGATTTCTTAAAATGGATTCCGATAAAGGTGATTTCAGAGGTAGAAAAGCTTTTCCTTTTCGGGCTGAAAAATGATCTTTTCAATCATGGCGTATTGCTTACCCGTCTCGTCCATATACTCAATCCATGAGTTTTCTGTGGCTCCCAGGCAGGCCAGACCAATGGAATCATAGATCGAAATGTCATTGGAGCCCAGTACATTTTCCGGATAGACGATCCTGATCTTCAATCGCTGATCATTTTTCAGTCTCAGGATCACTTCGGAATTCATGGTGACCACATTTTCCGGGATCTCGGAGGAGTAGAATTTCCTGCTGGATGAAGTAAACAGGTACAGGTAGTGAAGCACATGGGGGGGAACCAATTGATTTCCCAGGTCACTCTCAATATAATTCATGATCCTGTTATAATCTGAGAATGTGATGAATTTATGTGATTGTTTGCAATCACTTTTTTTATTTGGTGAGAATTTGTTCATGATCAGCTCCCGTAATTTGATAAAATGAATACCCATAAGCAAAATCGGATGCGATCTTATTTAAATCGCATCCGATGTAAATTTAATAAATATTATCTTAATTTTAAACAAATTTTGAGCAGATATGAACCACAGTTACATCCTTCTGAAGCAACTTATCGATCTTCTGGGCACCTATGAGGATGAAGAGCCTCAGCAGTTGGATCTTCAGGGTTTTGCAGCGTGGATGATGCATCATATCCAAGAAAATCCCACGCTGAATAAGCGAATTGACGCAGGCAAAAACAAAGCCGTATATTCCGGTCAGTTTGACTATACAAAAAATCTCAGCGAAAAATCCAGGTTCCTTGAATACATTACCAGGATTTCCAGATTTCATGAATTCTACATCCGCAAATACCTGGAAGGTCTTCCTCTCAATACGAGGCTTGAATATCTTTTCCTGTCCACCGTAGACCTGATGGACAGGGCAAAAAAAACCGACCTGATCAATATCCATATCGTGGAATACACCACAGGTATGGATACAATCAGGCGGCTGATCGGCAACGGGCTCCTGAAAGAATTGCCTGATGAGAATGACCGGCGTGCCAAATTGTTGATCCTCACAGATGAGGGGAAAGAGGTGCTGGAGCAGGCGAACCAGAGACTGGAGGTTGAAAGAAACATGTTTCTGGCATGTACCAGTTATAACAAATGGAAAAAACATTTATCGGTGCTGGAGGAGATCAATGATCTGCATTACATGATCTATTCAAAGCATTATGACAAGCCTCCTGCCGAACTTTCCAACCTGATGGATTCCCTGAAGCACCTCTACAAGTGAGCACCTGTCACTGGCATGGATCATTGACCGTTCCCGGTGTGCCCAGGTCTCCCGTACTGTAAGCTGACGTGGAGGTACACCAGGAAGTCCCCAGGACCGCCTCCGCGGCGTTTAGCATCATCGGGTTCAGGCAGATGGATGCCCCCGATCCGGTGGGAAAACCATCCTCCCCGTAATTCAGGGCAAAGATCAATGCCCCGGGTTCGGTCTCCGTACCCGCATTGTATATGGCCAGGAGGTTGCCGGTGTTGTTGAGATTGATGGCGGAATTGTAGCTAAGGCTGTTGGTGACCTCAACCGCCTGTTCTGTCCGTTTGAATACGAAATATTCCGCCGGCGGTAATTCAATGGATTCCTCAATGACAAAACTGATGTCATCCTCCCTTCCCAGGAGAAGGTGTTGCAGATTGATGGTCTGCGTTGAATTGTTATAGATTTCGATCCATTCACCCTCGGTATCACCCAGGGCATCCGGATCATACATGATCTCAGTGATCAAAATTTCACCGTATCCGACCGCCCCGTTCTGCTGGTTGCCCGATTCATCAGAGATATCAACCACCTCCACCTCAACCACCGTTTCATCCAGCAATATCTGAAAATTTGCCATACCTTCATTGATCGATGCATCCACCTGGATCTCGTAATGCCTGTTCGCCAGGGGATCGGGAATGTTCCCGGTCAGTGTTTTGCTGACCGGCGTCCCATCCAGTTTCTGGTATGAAAGCTCCACCAGGATGTCCAGCGGCAGCGTCTGGAAATAACCCAACCTCGTTTCTTCCCTTGAAAATACCAGGGTACCCAGGGAGGAGGACACCGTGGTTGAATAATCGAGAAAGTTATCCGTAATGTTCCCGGAATATACTACCGATACGATGGTGTTGGCCAGCCGGCAGGTCACCGTAACAGATTCCTGCAGATTGCTGCTGATGGCGAAGATATCCGACACCCCGTAATAATAGGGATTTTCAAAAGCGGCCGGGAGATTGTTGTCGGAATGGGCTTCCACATAATAATAACCGGTTTCGAGCTCAATCATATCCGGCATCTCCAATGCGTTTTCAAACGTCATTACAACTGTTCCGTCCGCCCTGAAAATAACCACTTTGAAATCTTCCGTCTGCAGGGTGGATTTCAACAGGCTCTGCCGTTCCACCACATGGATATCCACTCCCACATCGATGTGCAGGATGCCGGTAGTGCCGGTGGTTTTCGGCTCTTCTTTCTGACAGGAAATGAGCAGGGCTGTCATCAGACAGACCATCAAAAAATAGAAATTTTTCATAATTACTTGGTTTTTGGAAGTTGCTATAAAGTCTTTCTGGCTTGATGTGGCCTGCGGCAGAAAATCAGCGTGCCTGTCAATCAATGCAGTCAGGAGTCCGGATCCGGGTTACCCCGATTATTCTTCGGGTCTTGTTGTTTTTTGCCGCAGAATCTTCTTAACTTAGGAAAAAGATTCATCTCTGAATTCTGATATATGGCGATCATCTCATCTCATCAGGCAGGAATTACGCATCAAGAACTGAAAGAAGCCATACCGGAAAGTCTCCTGTCAAGAAATATCCACCTGCACTGGATTGATAAATCCCGCTCAGGAAATGGAGTTTACACGCTCACGGCCAAGATTGAAATAGACGGACAGATTTTGCTCCTTTCGAGTAAGACGGACGATAAAGCGCTGATAGACAACTGGGAGGTGCATGACCCCACCTTTCATACCAATTCTCTTCTCATCGCCCTGGAACGGATACTGACAGATCCGGCCAATGAAGATATTTTGATTTCCCTGTAAGTTACTGTGTGGATACTGGCGTAAAACGGAAGGTAATTTAAAAGAAGATGTCTCAAAAGCATCCAAGGAGAATTACAGGACGGGACTTTTGAGACACCCTGTGAGTCATTGCCAATAACTGATTTTACCTCTATCTTGCTTTCCTGAATGTCAGGAACCAGGCCGGCTGATAATAATCAGACCCTGGCAATCCCAGGTTTTTCTTCTCCAACTCGGTGAGCACAGGGATGATCACATCATCACCCGGCTGCCAGTTTGCAGGTGTGACCACATTATTGTGCGCATGGGTCTCCTGCAGGGCCAGTAGTGTTCTTTTCAACTCATGCACACTCCTGCCCACTTCATTTGGATAGAACTGAATGGATCTGATCGTATTCTCCGGGTCGATGAAGTATACACCCCTGATATTCTCTTTCAGGCTTTGAGCCGAATGGATCATGCCATAAAGGGAAGATACCCGGTAATCATTATCAGATACAAGGGGAAAATTGATTTGCACAGGATCCCTGTCCATATAACGGACTTCCTCAAGCGCAGCTTTCCAGCTATGATGCAATTCGAGTATGTCGGATGAGACAATAACGATCTGTGCACCCAACTCTTCAAATGTTTGATGTTGATAAGCCATTTCCAGGAGCTCGGATGAACATACCGGAGTGAAATCTTTCGGATGGGATATCAGGATCTTCCACTTCTTGCCATAGTCAGCAGGGAAGTTGATGATTCCTTCAGTGGATTCTGCTGTAAATGAAGGAGCTTTGACACCGATTTGAGGAATGGACACATCCTGGGCATCGGCCTGCACCAGTAAAAATACTGTTGTAATGATAATTAGCATTGATTTTTTCATGGCTTGAGATTTTATATGGTTTATATTCACCAAAACTAAAATTATTATTTAGACTGAGTCTAAGATACATCACATTTAACGGCGTTTTAACACGGACCAGCCTCGGTCCGTTCCAATGTGATACCATTAGGAAATTCTCACTGAAACACTTAGTTTTAATCTGGCTTTCCACGGCGGGAATCCGCAACAATTTTTCTGAATGGAGGCAGAACTGATCACAGGTGTTGCAATCGGCATAGGCCTGGCAGCCAGTGCCGGTTTCAGGGTCTTTGTCCCCATGCTTGTGGCCGCTGTGGCGGCACGTGCAGGGGTGCTGCAATTGAATGAGAGTTTTGAGTGGCTCGCATCGAATGCTGCCATCATCAGTTTCTCAACGGCAACCGTTATTGAAATAATGGCATATTACATTCCCTTTATTGACAACCTGCTTGATACGGTGACCACACCGCTTGCCGTTGTTGCCGGCACACTGCTCCTTACATCCGTCCTTCCCATCGACAGCGAATTACTGAAGTGGATCACCGGGGTGACTGTCGGAGGCGGGGCAGCCGGGATCATCCAGGGAGGCGGTGCGCTGGTCCGCCTTTTGTCCAGCAAAACCACGCTGGGCGCAGGAAATCCGGTGGTGGCCACAGGGGAGAACCTGGCGGCGGTGGGGGGCTCCCTGCTGTCCCTGGTCATCCCGCTGTTTATCGCTGCTGGCTTTCTACTGCTGATCTTCTTTATCTTCACCAGGCTCCGCAGAAGAAAGCGCGGTGCACATCATCTGTGAAACCGGGCCGGAATAAAATCTTCACTCGCCCATCGGCCTATTTTTTTTCAGATTCATCTTTGTAGTAACAGGCCCGTCCCTGCCAGAAAAAACTCCCGGCAATTCCTTCGGTCGAAAAACCCGGATATGATATCCATTTGAAGAACCCGCTGTACTCATTGCTCCGGAATATCAAATTACAAAAAATCACAGATTACGTATATTTACAGCGCACTTTTAACTTGTAAAGATAAACCCGGGTTGAAGTTATACATTAAAAATATGGTTTGCATCCGCTGCCAGATGGTGGTGAAAGACGAAATTGAAAAAATCGGGCTGAAATACACAAATGTCAAAATTGGAGAGGCTGATATTATCGGGGATGTTCAACCGGAGCAAATAGAACAATTGGGAATAGCGTTAAAAAAGTCCGGGCTGCTTTTAATGGATGATAAAAAAAGTATCCTGGTTGAGAAAATAAAAAGTTCAATTATTGAGCTTGTACATTACACTGAGGAGCAGATAAAAGTCAACCTTTCTGATTATCTCAGCGAAAAGCTAAATTACAATTACACCTATCTCTCCAATATTTTTTCAGAGGTGAAAGGGGTTACCATTGAAAAATTTTACCTGACACATAAAATCGAAAGAGTCAAAGAATTCATCGTATATGATGAGCTAAATATTTCAGAAATAGCATACAGGATGAATTACAGCAGTGTTGCCCACCTTTCAAATCAGTTTAAAAAATTTACCGGATTGACACCAACCAGTTTTAAAATGCTGAAACATAAAAGGCGGGACACACTTGAAAATGTGTGAACTACGGGACAATCCACACCTTACATGCAGGGAAAGCGTTACATCATTTACCCAGTTGAGAACTTCGAAATATCGACGGCCGATATGAGGCATTTTTGTTCATCCTCAGTAACTACGCCCTCCATATATACCCGGCAAAGAGGTTGATTGTTGTATCCAAGCAACAATTCGCACGATTCTTTGGCATTGCTGGTATATATTCTTTTGAAAAAATTATTAAATACCGGTCTTGAATCTTCTGAAATAAAAAGTTTAAAATTGCTGTTAATCAAACTAAATCGCCGTTCTCCCAGCATATCGGCGCCTGTGAAATTCAAATCGCTGATTGTTCCTTCAGCATCAAGAGAAAAATAACCCATGGGGGATAAATCAAACAACATGGTGTATTTTTTCAGGGCTGTTTCTGCTATTTCGTAAGACTGCCGCAACTCTTCATTTTGCATCTCCAATTCAATCTGGTGTACCTGCAATTCGTGCAGAAGTTTATGTACATCGGTTTCCATCAATGCACCGGACTCTTTTTTTTGCTTCTCATTCAGTCGCTTTTCGGCTTTCTCGCGCAGCATTTTCGCATCGGTGAAATCCAATTCTTCGTTTATCATAACTTATTTGTTTTTTGTGATTATAATTATTTCTGGGGATATTTCAAGGTGATTACATAATACATTTATCGACCATTCCGTGTCAAGTTCTTTTGCACCGGCTGCAATTACCTTCATTTTCATATCGTTAATCCCCGGTTTTTTCAACAGTCTGGTCATCTTTTGTTCCGTCTGTTTTCGTAATGCTTCCGGTACAAATAATTCCATAAAATTTTGACCTGTAACATGTTCGCGTTTTTTGCCGAAATATGTTTCAGCCACCGAATTAAATTCCATAATTTTCCAGCCAGATGATATTTTTAGGACTACCCTGGAAGAAGTGTCAATGAGCAGCCGGTTCTCCTGATTCATTTTATGTAATTTTTCTTCCACCAGTTTCAGTTCTGAAATATCAATAAAGGTAATTACCAGTCCGTCAATCCGGTCGTCGAAGGTACGGTAGGGCATAATACGGATAGAAAACCACCTCCCGTCTTTGGTTGGAATTTGCTTTTCAATAAAAATTAGCGTCCTCAGAACCTCGTGTGCATCTTCAGGCAGGTCGGGGTATAGCAGTTGTGAAACCTGGTCGGTAAATGGCCGTCCGATGTCGCTTTTTATGAGCTTGAATATTTTTGTTGCCTGATGGGTATAACGTCGTATATGTAATTCCTTGTCGAGAAACAAAGTAGCAATGTCGGTGCTGTCAAGCAGGTTTTTCATGTCGTTGTTTACGCGTGAATAATCATCCACCTTCGCCATCAATTCGGCATTTACCGTCTGAAGTTCCTCATTCAGGCTTTGCATTTCTTCTTTCGAGGTGGTGAGTTCTTCGTTGGTCGATTGCAATTCTTCGTTGGTCGATTGCAGTTCTTCATTGGTCGATTTCAACTCTTCCTGCGACGTCTGCATCTCTTCCAGAATATTTTGCATCTCTTCACGGGTATGCTGTAACTCTTGCTCTAATTCGGCTTCCCTGATACTGTTTACTGCTTTCCTCCCTTTTTTTTCCGGGAATTTGGTATCAGCAGGTTGCAGAACATCTGTAAAAATTATCATCAGCTTGCCATATAAAGGTTCCGGCTTATGAATCCACTGGATGTTTACATTTAAATTTAATGAGCCCCCATTGGTGCCTATTTTTACATGGTGCAATACCACTGCCTCTTTATTCATTACCGCCTTACGAAATGCAATGGCAAAATCGTTTTGAAAACCGGGTCTCAGCATCGCAAAAATATTCAGGTTTGCCTTTCCCACTGCGGGCTCCAGGTATTTTCCCGTACGTCCGCTGATGTACAGGATATCGCCGTTTTCATTTACCAAAACCCCGGCAGGCGAAAAATTCTGCAGCAGCAGCTGATCGGCAAGCGTTTGTATGTTTATCATCGGTTTGTCGGGTTCAGTGTTTTCAATGTTACCTGATTTGGTCCGGGTAAATGAAGACGGAAAATCGAATAATTGCGGGTTTAAGCTGGCAACAGATCGTTTAAAAACTTTCAGACCCGAATCAACCGGTGTAAAAAGATGGCTTTGCACACCAAGTGTTTCGGACGTTCCAAGCATCAAAATCCCTTCCTGATTCAGGCTGTAGTAAAACAGTCCGAGCAATTTCCGCTGTAATTCTTGATCCATATATATCAGCAGGTTCCGGCATGAGATAATATCCAAATTGGTAAAAGGCGGATGCATAATAATGTTGTGTTGCGCAAATACAATCATTTCCCTTATTTCCGTATTAATGCGGAATCCGTCTTCTGTTTTGGTAAAAAACCGGCCAAGCCTTTTGGGCGACACATCAGAAGCAATATTATCCCCGAACAATCCCTTGCGGGCAATATCAACAGCATCGCTATCGATATCGGAAGCAAAAATTTGTAATGATATTCCTCCGTTCAGATTAAATTTTTCCAGCGCTTCCTTGAATACAATGGCCAGAGAATAAGCTTCCTCGCCTGTAGAGCATCCAGGTACCCAGGCCCTCAATTGTGAATTGGGTTGCATTTTATCAATCAGGGAGGGAATTACTTTTTCTTTCAATTTTTCCCATACCTGTGCATCGCGAAAAAAATTAGTTACACCAATCATTAACTCTTTGAACAGGATATGTACTTCCTTTGGATTTTCCTGCAAAAAATGGACATAGGAAAATATTTTATCAATTTTATGGATGCCCATTCGTCTTTCGATGCGCCGATAGACCGTATTCTTTTTATAAAGTGAAAAATCATTGCCTGTATGTGTTCGCAGTAAAATCATAATTTTCTCAAGCGCGCTTTTATCTTTTACTTCAACATTCAGGTTTGATTTAACTACAGGCACATGTTTCAGGAAATTAATCAGTTCCAAAGGCAATTTTTCTGGTGGAGCCACTATATCAACCAGTCCGGTGTCGATGGCACTTTGTGGCATACTGTTAAACCGGGCTGTTTCGGGTTCCTGCACCAGTACAATTCCGTTTTTTTCTTTTATGGAACGTATGCCATTGCTGCCGTCGGAGCCCATTCCTGAGAGGATAATACCGGCAGCATACTCTTTCTGATCATCGGCCAGTGAACGCAGAAAAAAATCGACAGGAAGACGAAGTCCCCTGGCTTCAACAGGTTCAAACAGGTGAAGTGCTCCTTTGAAAATAGACATGCTCTTGTTCGGAGGAATTACATAGACACAGTCAGGTTTTACTTCCATAAGGTCTTCGGCCTGAGCAACCTGCATGCTGGAAACCCGCTGCAGCAATTCAGGGAGCATGCCTTTTTGTGTCGGATCCAGATGCTGGATTACCACATAAGCCATTTCGCTGTTTTTCGGCACATTGCCCAAAAATTGCTCCAACGCTTCCAGTCCGCCTGCCGAAGCTCCGATACCCACAACTGGAAATTTCCGGGCTTCGGATCCGGGTTTCTTTTCTATGGATGAGTCAGCCGGTTTTGTTTTTTTACTTTCCAATGATTTTTATTTTTTGAATGATATCATGATCCCTTTTTTGGCAGCACTGCCAATCCTATTCAGCGATTACAACAATGGATATAATAATGAAAAGCGCTGTCTCTCTCAGCATCATTCAAATTTACATCTTATTTCCAGCTTATTTAATTGAATTCTAAAATAGAAAACCGGGTTTACGGTTTTGTTACAAAATTCAGAGGAAAATTTACATAATTCACAGGTGCTCTTTTTCCATAACCCCAATGAATCATGAAAGAAATAATGCAGGCATTAAACCCACATTTCATAACCAGACAAACAAATCTGTTCTGTTTGAAAGTCCAATAGAAATCCAGGCAAACCACTGCCTGAAATGGCAACATGGAAGTTCCATCCAATGGGATTGCATAAAATGCTGAGAATCCTGGTGGATGCCACTTATTGGTTAGGGCGTCATGGAACCAAACCGTGATATAAAACGGCTCCTGGCCTCACCAGGATCAGCACCGGGTGATATATATATTTTTGTACGATAATCAATTACAACTTCCTGAAGCTTAGTCATATCAGGCGATTTAATATTATTTTGATTTTCCTTCATTGATTTGCGTTTTTTTAATTATCACTAAATATTACAGCGAAAGGTAAATTGTTTCCAGTCAGATCGTGTTACATAATTTTGTAAAAAGTTTACATCATTTACACTTTTAGTCCAGCATAATCTATTGAAAGAATGAATAATAGCGACTTCAAAATATGTGAATGTTGTAACTCTTATCGATAATTGTGTAATGCGGATCCGTTTGGTTGAACCTACCTTTGTGTATAAGTCTTCATACAACTAAATCTATCTATTATGAAAAAATTGAGAATGAGGTTCATCCTGTTCGTGGGAACCGTTTTGGTCTTATCAGCTTGTGCATCATGGAACAAAACACAAAAAGGATCCGTTGCCGGAACTGCAACAGGTGCTGCAATGGGCGCAGTGATAGGAAGAGCTTCAGGTAATACTGCCCTGGGTGCAATTATCGGAGCTACAGTTGGAGGTGCAACAGGAGCTGTAATTGGTAATCACATGGATAAACAGGCTGAGGAAATAAAGAATACCGTTCCTGATGCGCAGGTTATTCGTGTTGGGGAAGGAATCGTTGTAGAATTCAGCAGTAACATTCTATTTGCATTTGACAGATCCAATCTGTCGGATGATGCTAAGGACAACCTTGATAAGCTGGTTATCGTTTTGAACAAATATCCCGATACGGACATTGAAGTGCAGGGACATACCGACAGTAAAGGGAGTGAGGCGTATAATCTGACCCTGTCTGAACAAAGGGCGCATGCTGTTTCAAGTTATCTGGAGAGCAAAGAAATAGCACCCAACCGTTTAACAATTAAAGGATTTGGAGAGGCACTGCCAAAATATCTTAACGATACAGAAGAGGACCGTGCTCAAAATCGCAGGGTTGAGTTTCTGATCACAGCGAATGAAAAGATGAAAGCTGAAGCTGAAAAAGAAGCAGCCCAAAATAATTAATCACAGAAAATTAAAAATATTTGATATGAAAACAAGACTATTGATTACTGCACTGATCCTTGCGTTGGCAACGCCACTGGCATTTACCCAAAGCATGGATAGAGGAAAAATCTCCTTTGCCGTTCTTGGTGGCATTAACCTTCAAAATTTAAACGGGAAAGATGCTGTCGGTGATAAACTGGTTAATGATCTGATCCTTGGATATCACGGGGGAGTAAATACTCAGATTCATTTTGCACCGAATATCTATTTTCAACCCGGATTACTCATTGCCACAAAAGGAACCAATGATCCTGTTGCCTCTGTAACAAAAAAATACAAGCTTTCTTATATTGAGCTGCCTTTGAATTTGGTTTATAAAGCCATCCTGGGTAATGGAAGTATTTTGATCGGATTTGGCCCCTATCTTGCTTATGGTATCGGGGGTAAGGTGATCACTGAGGATGGCTCTGAAACCATTGAGTCTGATCTTGAATTCAAAAACGTTGTAGAAACAGGAGATCCCTTAACAACAGCCTATTTTAAACCATTTGATTTTGGAGGCAACATTTTTGCCGGCTATGAATTGGCCAGTGGATTGTTTGGCCAGCTGAATACACAGATCGGGATGGTGAAAATAAATCCTGAAGACAGGCGGATTTCCAATGACAAATCATCAGTTAAAAATACAGGTTTTGGTCTTTCAATCGGATATCGGTTTTAACAGGAAGTTTTGCGAAACGAACCGGCTTTAACAAACAATGATGATAAACACTATCAAACATAAAAACACACATAGCAACTGGTTTGTGATTTTGGATATGCTTATCACCATGATCTCCTATTTTGTTGCATATTTTCTGATAAACCTGCTGAATAAGGAATATTTTACTTTTTCAAGCGAATATGTGATTATGTTTATATTGATCGTACCCACCTGGTTGTTCCTTCTCCATACGTCTAATCTTATACAGAGACCCGGGACACGTACGCAGGTGTCAATGTTCTTTAATTTGTTATATTTTAGTTTCGCAGGATTGTCATTGATGTTCTATTATAAACACTTATTGAACCTGACTAATTTCAGCCATTTCTTTATTTTTTCATTCACCATTGTTCATCTGTTTTCATTGTATCTGTTCCGGATAGTGACCCATAGGGTATTTAAATATTTCAGAGCGAACAGAGGCAATACCAGCAATGTAATCATATATGCGGATGAAAAGTCTGCTGCATTTATTGACGACATGATGAAACATAAAGAATGGGGCTTCCGCATATTGATGATAATCAGCGATTCAATATTTATCAGCGAAAAATACAGGTACAGCATACGTATTTATCCGGATGAATCCAAAATCAGGAACATATTGGATCATGCTGTCAT
>DSEO01000377.1 GCA_011056635.1 Bacteroides sp. | reverse complement strand
TGACAGGAAGAACCCTGATGGGCCACGCATCTGCCAAAGATCAGCAGTTGGATGACCACTACTTCAGTTCCATTCCGGAACGGGTGGAAGCGTTCATGCACCATGTGGAATCGGAAGCGTATATGCTAGGCATCCCGATCAAGACACGCCACAACGAGGTGGCTCCCAACCAGTATGAAGTAGCCCCGATCTTTGAGGAATGCAACCTGGCGGTGGACCACAATGTGCTGATGATGGATCTGATGAAAAGGATCGCCAGGCATCACGGATTCCGGGTATTGTTCCATGAAAAACCTTTCCAGGGGGTCAATGGTACCGGCAAACATAACAACTGGTCCCTGTCTACCGATACCGGCGTGATCCTTCACAGCCCGGGAAAAAATCCCAAGACGAATCTGCAGTTCCTGACTTTCGTGGTGAATACCATCAAGGCGGTTCATGACCATCAGGACCTCCTCAGGGCATCCATTTCTTCGGCCTCCAATGCACACCGGCTGGGAGCAAATGAAGCACCTCCTGCCATCATATCCTGCTTCCTGGGAACGGAAGTATCAGGAATGCTTGACCAGATCGAGGAACAGGTGACCAGCAACAAGATGTCGCCCGATGAAAAAACCGCCCTGAAACTGGATATTGGTAAGATCCCCGAGATATTACTGGACAATACCGACAGGAACAGGACATCTCCATTCGCTTTCACGGGAAACCGGTTTGAGTTCCGGGCAGTGGGAGGAAGCTGCAATCCCGCTTCACCCATGGCCATTCTCAATGCTGTGCTTGCCGGTCAGTTACGGCAGTTTAAAAAGGATGTGGACGGGCTGATCGATAAGGGTGTAAAAAAAGACGAAGCCATATTCCAGGTCCTCAGGGAGTATATCATTTCCTCCAAACCCGTCCGGTTCGAGGGGGATAACTATAGTGAAGCATGGGTAAAGGAAGCCAAAAAGCGGGGTCTGACCAATGTGACCGATGTGCCGGAAGCCCTTTCTGCCTATCTGACAGAAAAATCAAAGAAGCTTTTCTTTGATCTGGGCATTTTTACTGAAAAGGAGCTGGAAGGCCGTGTTGAGGTGATGTTCGAACAGTACATCCTGAATATTCAAATCGAAGCCAGGGTTTTCGGCGATCTTGCCATCAACCATATCGTTCCCACCGCGATACATTACCAGAACAGATTGATGGAAAATGTGCTTAACATGAAACAGATCTACGGGGAGTCCTATGAATCAATTGCCCAGAACAGGATCGAACTGATCAAGGAGATATCTGACCATGTGACCATTATTAAGAGAGGGGTGAATGACATGGTGGAAGCCAGGAAAGTGGCCAATAAAATCAAAGACTCTCACGAGAAGGCACGCAATTATTCAAAGAACGTAGCTCCATTCCTGGACAAGATCCGTTATCATATCGACAAGCTTGAACGTATTGTGGATGATGAAATGTGGCCTCTTCCCAAGTACAGGGAAATACTCTTTTCAAGTTAGCAGCAGCAGCTGGCTTTGTTTATTGAGTGAGGCTGTCCCGGCTGTTGGGACAGCCTCATTCGCTTTAAATAAGCCTTCTCAGCCGCTACAGTACGAATGTTCAAAATCTTACGTTTTTTATTCATAGAAAAAGAAGTACTTTTATCGAATTGTAAAAAGGGGAGAATATGCTATATATCGGAAAACCCGTTCAACTGTTCATTGTAGCCCTGATGTTTCTTACTCTGCCTGTGGATGGGCAGAGGAAACAGAAAGATGCCAGGGCCGAGGCAGCCTTTGAAGCCGGTGAATATTTCGAAGCCATTGATCTTTTTAAAAATGCGTATAATAAAGTGAATGACCGTGACCAGAAAACGGCCATTCTTTTTAAAATAGGAGAATGTTACAGAATTATGGGGGAGGCCAGGTCTGCCGAGCTCTGGTACAGGAAAGCGATCAGGGACGAATACCAGGATCCCGTGATATTTCTGCGGTATGCCCAGACGTTGATGATCAATGAGGATTATGAAGCAGCAGCAGCGGAATTTGAGAGATACAAGGAACTGGTCCCCGATGATCCCCGGGGCTCAACGGGCATTGAATCCTGCCAGGCTGCCATCCAGTGGATAGAAAATCCAACGGGCTATATTGTGGAAGACATGCGTTATTTCAACTCCAGGGAGCGGGACTTCAGTCCTGCATTCGTCAATGAAAGCGCCACAGAGGTTTACTTCACCTCGACCAGGGAGGATGCTGCCGGAAATGAGATCCATGGTGCCACCGGGCAGAATTTTGCTGATATTTTCGTTTCCACAATGGACCGGAAAGGAAAATGGAGTGTCCCGGTTCCCGTTGAAAGCCTTAACTCTGAGTTTGAGGATGGTACTCCGGCATTAACCTCGGATTTTTCGGTGATCTATTTTACCCGTTGTAAGAAGGGTAAAAACCAGGAGCTGAGCTGTCAGATCTACCGGGCCAGTGCCAGCGGAGATGAATGGACAAACCCCGAGGTGGAATTTGACACCATGGGAGACAGCATCACCAATGCACATCCTGCCATTTCACCTGACGGACTGACCATGTATTTTGTATCGGATATGCCGGGTGGACACGGGGAGAATGATATCTGGAAGGTGACCAGGGACAATCAGCAGGGTCCCTGGGGAGAACCCAAAAATCTTGGAGAGGGTATCAATACCCCGGGCAACGAAGTTTATCCTTATGTACACCCGGATGGCACGCTCTATTTTTCATCCGACAGCCGGATTGGATTGGGGGGCCTGGATATTTATAAAGCCACCCAGGACGAGACCGGGGGATGGATACTGGAGAACATGAAGCCTCCCATGAATTCTCCTGCGGATGATTTTGGGATCGCATTTGAAAAAGAACAGGAAAGGGGATTTTTCAGTTCGGCAAGAAGAGGCAGGGGAAATGATGAAATTTATTCCTTTGTGCTGCCACCCCTGAATTTTTCAGTGGCCGGGCAGGTACGGGATGAAAAAACCGATGCACCTTTGAGAGGAGCAAAGGTAAGATCCGTTGGCAGTGACGGGATCACCGTGGAAACCACCTCCGATGACGAGGGCTCCTTCAGGTTTATGCTGAAGCCGGCTACCGATTACGTATTCATCGCCAGTCAGGATGGTTATCTCAGCGGTAAAGTAAGAGAATCCACCAAGGGATTGGACCAGAGCAGGGAGTTCCAGGCCACCATCTATCTCGCCTCAACAGAACGGGTCATCGACCTGCCTAATATTTTCTATGATTTTGCAAAATGGGACCTGAGGCCGGAATCCATGGTTTCCCTGGACAATCTGGTGGAGACCCTGAATGACAATCCCAATGTCACCATCGAATTGATGTCTCATACCGACTCGCGGGGAACACCTGCCGACAACATCGAGCTTTCACAGAAAAGGGCCCAGTCGGTGGTGGATTACCTGATTTCGAAAGGTATTTCGGCTGACAGGTTACAGGCCAGGGGATATGGCGAAACACAGCCGAAAGTGGTGGATGAGAAAATAAAAGAACAGTATGATTTCCTTAAGCTGGGGCAGGTCCTCACAGAGAGCTTCATCAACCAGCTGGAAGGTCCTGAATTACAGGAGAAAGCCCACCAGGTGAACAGGAGGACCGAATTCCGGGTGTTGTCCACCGATTATATCCCGAAAAACTGATCTGTATGGGTGATTCTTCCCGGTACCTGAAGCGTGGTGTTTCCGCAGGGAAGGAAGATGTATATGGTGCCCTCCGGCACTCGGACAGGGGCCTGTTTCCCCGGGCCTTCTGCAAAGTCGTTCCTGATATGCTGACCGGTGATCCGGAATCCTGCCTGGTCATGCATGCAGACGGAGCCGGGACCAAGTCCTCGCTGGCGTATATGTACTGGAAGGAGACCGGAGATATGTCTGTATGGAAAGGAATAGCCCGGGATGCCATCGTCATGAACCTGGACGATCTGCTGTGTGTGGGAGTTACACAAAATATTCTGTTGTCTTCCACCATTGGCAGGAACAAAAACAAAATACCGGGAGAGGTAATCTCTGCAATCATCAACGGGACCGAGGAAATACTGCAGGAGCTCCGGGACCAGGGGATTTCCATTTACAGTACAGGCGGGGAGACGGCAGATGTGGGAGACCTGGTCAGGACCATTATCGTGGATTCAACAGTGATTGCACGCCTGAATCGATCAGATGTGATCGAGTCAAACATTGTTCCCGGTAACGTGATTGTAGGTTTTTCATCCTCGGGCAGGGCAAGTTATGAGAATACATATAACAGCGGCATGGGAAGCAATGGTCTCACCTCGGCAAGGCATGATGTGTTCGGGGGTTACCTGGCCCGGAAATATCCCGAAAGTTACGATCCTGATTTGCCTCCCGATCTTGTATATTCCGGCAGCAGAAGTCTGACTGAAACAATTGAAGAACTGGGCCTTGATGCAGGCAAGCTGGTATTATCACCCACCCGGACCTATGCCCCAGTGGTCAGGGAGTTACTAACTCACTTCAGGAAGCAGATCCACGGAATGATCCATTGTTCCGGAGGTGCGCAAACCAAGGTGCTGCACTATGCAGGCCATGTGCATATTATCAAAGACAACCTGTTTGACATACCTCCGTTATTCCGGTTAATCCAGGAAGAATCGGGTACCGCCTGGAGGGAGATGTATCAGGTTTTCAATATGGGACATCGTTTCGAGATATACACTGATGAAGAAACTGCCATAGAAATGATCCGGATCGCGGAAGCCTACCAGGTGGAAGCAAAGATCGTTGGACGGTGTGAACCTTCCGATAAGCGAAAACTGTCCATCATGAGTGAGCAGGGCACCTTCGAATATTAGCCGGATAAATCGATCCATCAGATGAGTGAGAATATGATATTGGAGCGTTTACGGGGAGTAAAGACCCGGTTCGATGAGCTCGGACAGATGATCAATGATCCGGATGTGACCGCTGACATGGATCGTTACGTGAAGCTGAACAGGGAATATAAGCAGCTGCAGCCGGTGGTTGAAGCCTATGACCAATACAGCAATCTGGTCAGCAATATCTCCAGTGCACGTGAGATCCTGACAGAAGAAAATGATGAAGAACTCAGGGATATGGCCAAGGAGGAACTGGAGATCCTGCTGGAAAAGCAGGCCTTGATGGAAGGAGAGATCAAGATGCTTCTTTTGCCGGAAGATCCTGAAGATAATAAGAATGCAATTGTGGAGATCAGGGCAGGTACAGGAGGGGACGAAGCCAGTATTTTTGCCGGGGATCTCTACAGGATGTATACAAAGTTTTTTGAATCCAGGGGATGGAAGGCTTCGACCACAAGTTTTACGGAAGGCACCGTGGGTGGTTTTAAGGAGATCATTATGACTGTAAACGGTGAAGGCGTATACGGGATCATGAAGTATGAGTCGGGAGTGCACAGGGTACAGCGCGTTCCCCAGACAGAAACACAGGGGCGGATACATACCTCAGCAGCCACGGTGGCAGTGCTTCCCGAAGCGGAAGATTTTGAGGTGGAAGTGAAACAGTCAGATATCAGGAAGGACACTTACTGCTCTTCAGGTCCCGGCGGACAATCCGTGAATACCACCTATTCAGCCATCAGGCTTACCCATATTCCCACGGGAATTGTGGTTACATGTCAGGATGAGAAATCACAACTGAAAAACCTGGACAAAGCCATGAAGGAGTTGCGGACCAGGTTGTACAACCTGGAATACCAGAAGCGCATTGATAAAATTTCCTCGAAAAGAAAAACCATGGTTTCGACGGGTGACAGGTCAGCCAAGATCAGGACGTACAATTATCCGCAGGGGAGGGTGACGGACCACCGGATCAACCTGACAATGTATAACCTGCAGGCCATCATGAACGGGGATCTTCAGGATATGATCGAGAAACTCCAGATGGCCGAGAACGCAGAGCGGTTGAAGGAAAGTGGTCTTTGAAAAAAATTATTCAACCATGAACGCCGAAGAATTATTCCGGAGCATCCAGCGAAAAAAAAGCTTCCTGTGCATCGGTCTCGATACAGATTACAACAAGATCCCCAGGGTGCTGCTTGAAACGGAATACCCCATATTTGAATTCAACAGGCACATCATTGATGCCACCGGGGACCTGGCGGTGGCGTACAAGCCCAACCTCGCATTTTACGAGAACATGGGAGCCGCGGGATATATGAGCCTGGAGATGACCGTCACCTACATTCGCAAACAGTATCCTGACATTTTCATTATCGCCGATGCCAAGCGGGGAGATATCGGGAATACTTCCAGGATGTATGCCAGTGCGTATTTCAGGACCCTCGACTGTGATGCGATTACCCTTTCACCTTACATGGGATACGACAGCATTTCCCCTTTTCTGGAGATCCAGGGAAAATGGGCTGTAATTTTGGCGCTCACATCAAACGAAGGTTCCAAAGATTTCCAGCAACTGGAAATAGCAGGGGACGGGCTTCTGTTCGAACAGGTTATTTCAACCACTTCCAAATGGGGAACGGTGAACAACATCATGTATGTGGTGGGGGCTACCAGGAGTGATGAACTGAAGCGCATCAGAAGGATGATCCCCGAACATTTCCTCCTGGTGCCGGGGATCGGAATCCAGGGTGGAGCACTTGATGAAGTCTCGGAATATGGTATGAATGACCGGTGCGGACTGCTGGTCAATGCAAGCCGGTCGATCATCTATGCCGATGTGACGGAAAAATTTGAAAAGGCTGCACGCGAACAGGCCTTCCTGTTGCAAAAACAGATGGAAAGCGCTTTAAAACGCAGGAAACTCATTTAATTCACAAGCTCCCTGACCTTTTCTGCGGCTTCCCCCAGGGTAATAGCCGAATGTACCCGGAGGCCTGAATGATCGATAAGGACCTTGGCTTCTTCAGCGTTTGTTCCCTGCAACCTTACGATCACCGGAATATCGATCTGTCCGATGGTCCTGTATGCTTCCACCACTCCTTCGGCCACCCGGTCGCATCTGACGATACCCCCGAAAATATTGATCAGGATCGCTTTCACATTGGGATCCTGAAGAATGATCCTGAATCCTGCTTCAACCGTCCGGGCATTGGCCGTACCACCCACATCCAGGAAATTGGCCGGTTTCCCTCCGGAATGCTTGATGATATCCATGGTGGCCATGGCAAGTCCGGCACCATTCACCATGCATCCCACATTTCCATCGAGCTTGATGAAGTTCAGGTTATGTTTGCCGGCCTCGATCTCAACGGGATCCTCTTCGCTGAGGTCCCTCATAACCTCATATTCGGGATGGCGGAAGAGCGCATTGTCATCCAGATTTACTTTGGCATCTGCGGCAATGATCCGGTTGTCGGAGGTTTTGAATACGGGATTTATTTCAAGCAGTGATGCGTCCGATTGATCATAGGCACGATACAGCGCTGAGACAAATTTCACCATTTCCCTGAAGGCCTTCCCTTCCAGTCCCAGATTAAAGGCGATCCTTCTTGCCTGGAAAGGCAAGATCCCTGTTGCCGTTTCGATCTCCTCGCGGAAGAGCAGTTCCGGGGTTTTCTCAGCCACGGTTTCTATATCCATCCCGCCTTCAGTGGAATACATGATGGTATTCTTCCCCGATTCCCTGTTCAGGAGTACACTCATATAAAATTCCCCGGGTTCGGTTTCTCCGGGATAATAAATGCCCTGTTCTATCAGCACTTTGTTCACCTTTTTGCCCTTCGGGCCTGTCTGGTGGGTTATCAGGTTCATTCCCAGGATCGATCCGGCATGCTCTTTCACTTCCTCAAGGGATCTTGCAATTTTTACACCGCCTCCCTTTCCCCTGCCCCCTGCATGGATCTGCGCTTTAACCGCCCATGTTTCCGCCCGGGTTTCCGATGCAATTCTTCTGGCCGCTTCATAAGCCTCTCCGGGTGTCAGGGCAATTTCTCCTGCGGGGACTGCCACCCCGAACGTTTTCAATATCTGCTTTCCCTGGAATTCGTGGATATTCATAGCTAGTCGTTAGTCGAGAGTCGTTAGTCGAGAGTCGTTAGTCGAAAGATTTCGGTTTTTGTAAAGATAAAAGGTTTTTGATGTTCTCAATCTGAAAATAAGAAAATCAGTAAATTCACGGAAAATCAAATGCCATGAGAAAGCTTTTAAATGAAGAGCTTGACCGGTTGACGGTGGAAGAATACAAAAGGGCGGAAAAACTGCCGGTCACCGTGGTACTGGATAATATCCGCAGCCAGAATAATATAGGGTCCGTATTCCGGACCGCAGACGCATTCCTGCTGGAGGGAATCCGGCTGTGCGGCATTACTGCCACTCCGCCCCACAGGGAGATACACAAGACTGCACTGGGGGCCACGGAGACTGTACCATGGTCCTACTGGGAGCATACCCTGGATGCCGTGGCTGATCTGAAAAAGAAAGGGTATCAGATCCTGGCCGTTGAACAGGTGGAAGACGGGGATTCCCTGGAACAACTGATGGCATCACCTTCTCAAAAGTATGCAGTTATATTCGGGCATGAGATCCGGGGTGTGGATCAGCATGTGGTGGACATCAGCGACCGTTGCATTGAAATTCCGCAGTATGGCACGAAGCATTCATTGAATATAGCCGTGGCAGCCGGGATCGTTATCTGGGAAATATTCAGGCAAATGTCCCTCTGACCTCGTCTTTCCTACCGTGATGCTTCACGAGGAACAAAAGAAAAAGCCGTCCCGGTAAGAGACGGCTTTTATGATTGGGTTTGATGAATGCATTTTACTGAAGGATGGCCTTGAAGGCATCCAGATTCTTGATCTTGGCAAATTCAACATCATTCATGATGCGTTCAATCAGCATCCCGGGGGACTCGGATTTCTCAATGGCCAGTTTCAGGTTTTCAACAGCGACCTCAGGCTTATCCTGGTTGGCTGCAATCACGGCAAGCAGATAATAGCGATGAGGGTTATCATCGGAAATATTGGCTGCAGTCCTCCAAGCACCGTCGTCGTCGCCCTTCAGATATTTGGCAAGCGCTGCATTGAATGAAGGTTCGCTTCCGAAATTATTGAGCGCTGCATCATAATTACCTTCCATGATGTTGACGATACCCAGGTTGTAGTTCACCTTTTCCCCCGCACCCAGTGAGGCGGTGAAAGCTTCTTTGGCAGCCTCGAGATCACCATTCTTAAGGGCAATGGCCCCAAGGTTGTTATTCAGGATGTCATGGTCCATGATCCCCTTGGCATCTTTGAATGCTTTTTCGGCTTCGTTCAGATCCCCCATTTTGTAGAGTACGGCACCCATGTTGCTGTGTGCGCGGGCACATTGCGGGAACGCATTGGCAGTTTTCTTGTAGATGGCCAGTTTGGTTTCGTTGTTGTCAAAGAGAGTGGCCGCATACAGCAGTTCCTCGAGTTTCAGTGTATCAGGATTGCTGGTCCAGAGGTCCTTCAGTTCCTCATCGCTCCACCCGATATGTTCCATTTTCACCGTGAACTTGGATCTTCTGAGTTTTGGCAGGATCTCATCTTTAATCACCTCAAATGCCGCAGAAAGGTTTTTGATTTCCTGCTCGCGCACCACAGGGTCGGAATGCATGCTGAGCACCCTCAGTATCATTTCTTTATCCTGGATATTGGATTCTTCCATTAACTTCTTGAATCCTTCCCAGTCTTCCGGTGTGGTCATCATGCTCATCAGTTCATCAGCTACTTCCACGTTTGCTCTCTTCATCTGGCCGGACAGGTACCGGTCTGCCGAGGTCTTACGCTGGGCTGCCAGGTTGGTGTTGAGATCCACCGGTCCGTCAGGGGAAGCATAGGCTGAAATTTCCAGTTCTTTCAGCTCAAGACGTTCATTCTCCTGCGTCTGTTTGAGGACTTCATTCAATTGCTTCACCTCATCTTTGGTGATCTCGGAGCTCCGGACATCAGCCCTGTTGATCACATATTTGATATCGGTCTCATACGATTCAGGCAAGATCCTTTCAAATTTATCCTGGAACATCAAAACTTTGGGATCCACGCTGACCAGCTGGGATGTGGCTATGATGCCGTCCGCCAGCTTCACGTCTCCTATTTTCGCCGTTTTCCCCTTCATCTCAGCACTCACGTCACAGTAGAGTTCAGACCTCAGCATCTCGTCTTCAAACTTGAATTTGTTTGAAATACTGGCTTTCCCGCCATTGTCATAACTGATCACCTTGTTGTTTTGGGTGACATCCTCTCCCTGGAGGACAAGTGAATTCAATTCTTTTTCCCCGTTTTTATACCTGAGCACGGGGGTTAGCGTAACAACGGCTTTTTTATTGAAATACTTGGCAGGGAAGTTGACGTCCAGCGTCACATCCACCACTCCACCGTGCATTTCAAGTACTTCAGGGGTTACCTGGTAGCTAACGAGGTCGGCCTCTTTGACCATTTTGTTCAGGCCGCCGCAACTACTGAGCACTGCTGCTGCGATTATGAAAATCGCAAGGATTTTGAGGTTTTTCATAGCATTCTGGATATTTGTTTAGTATGTATTATTACAGAGGATCGTTTCTTTTCTCAAGTACAAACTTAATAATGTTTTTTATAAAATTAAAGAAATATACGTGTTAAGCCTATAATTGTTACAAAATTAGCATATTCATACCGGTTCTGTATTCTCCTTCAAGGATCAGTTTTCTGATCTGCTGATAATCCGATTCATTGTTTGCGAAGTCAAGATTCGTCGTATCAACAACCAGGATCTTCAGGTCAGGACTGGATTTAAAGAATCCGAAATAGCCTGCCTGAACCTCCTGCAAATATTCGGGTCTGATTTGTTGCTCATAAGGTCTTCCCCTGTTTCTGATGTTCTCCAGGAGTTTTTCCACGGAAACATGCAGATACACATACAGGTCCGGTCTCCGGATCTGCTGTTGAATGATGGCGAATAGTTTTTCGAAAAGCTTCATTTCATCGGTCTTCAGGTTGTGTTTACTGAAGATGAATGATTTGGCCAGGTAATAATCGCTGATCACCCCTTCTTTGAAAAGTTCGGGATATCCCAGCTCATTTTTGATTTGCTGGTACCGCTCCGAAAGGAAAGAGAGCTCAAGCTGGAAAGCATACCTTTCAGGATCATCGTAGAACCTGGCCAGAAACGGATTGTCACTGAATTGCTCAAGCACCAGCCTGCTGCCCGTTTCTTGAGCCAGTTTGACAGCCAGGGTGGTTTTTCCTGCCCCGATGTTTCCCTCTATAACCAAATAATCGTATTTCAATAATATAAAGAATATCCGGTGGGACCCTTAAAATAAAAAAACCTGGCGACATCCCCGTCAGATCCGCCAGGTTTTTTCACTGTATTTGTCTATGGATTAATTAAATTCCGGTGTATAGTCCATGTTATAAAAGATGAAGGACCATACATCGGCATACTCCTCGATCAGTTTTGATGTGGGTTTCCCTGCACCATGCCCTGCATCGGTGTTGATGCGGATCATTACAGGTTTATCTCCCTGATATTTTTCCTGCAGGGTTGCGATGTACTTGAAGGAATGGGCGGGCACCACCCTGTCATCATGATCGCCCGTGGTGACCAGCACAGCCGGGTATTCTTTTTCCGCGGAGATATTATGAAGCGGGGAGTAGGCATACAGGTACTGGAATTGCCCGGGGTCATCGGAGGACCCGTAATCGATGGTCCAGTAACGCCCGATCGTGAATTTATGGAAGCGCAGCATATCCATGACACCGACCATGGGGACAGCCACTGCAAACAGATCGGGTCTCTGGTTGATTACGGCGCCGATCAGCAGTCCTCCGTTGGACCCGCCATAAATGGCAAGCCGCTTGTTTGAAGTGTAATCAGTGTCTATGAGGTACTCAGCAGCGGCGATGAAGTCATCAAATACAGTCTGTTTCTGAAGCAAAGTTCCCGCTTTGTGCCATTCTTCTCCGTATGTGCCTCCGCCCCTGATATTGGCCAGGGCAAAGACGCCGCCTTTTTCAAGCCAGACAGCACGTGTGGTGCTGAAGGAGGGGGTGTAAGTAATGTTGAAACCGCCATAACCGTAGAGGAGGGTCGGATTGTCCCCGTTCAGTTCAAGGCCCTTCTTGTGTACAATGAACATGGGGATCTTTGTTCCGTCCTTGCTGGAATAAAACACCTGCTTTGTCTCAAATGCGTCTGTATCAAAATCCACCTCGGGCTTAAAATAGCATTCTGAGCGGTTATTTTTGATATCATACAGGAATATGGAGGGCGGTTGATTAAATGAAGAGTAACTGTAAAATGCAGTGTCATTTTTCATCTTTGCACTGATCCCGTTAATGGAACCGATTCCGGGCAGTTCAAGCTGGTGGAGCATTGTTCCGTCAAGATCGTACAGATGGGCCACATTGTATGCATCCTGGAGGTGAACGGCAATGATCCTGCCTCCTGCAAGTCTGACGGATTCCAGCACATTGCGCTCATGTTCGGGAATAATATCCACCCAGTGCTCCTTTTCCGGGCGGTTCAGGTCGATTCTGACCAGTTTGTAACGTGGAGCCTGGTAGTTGGTCCGTACATACAACCCACTTCCCTGGTTCCCGATCACGTGATAATCGTACTCAAAACCTTTGTCCAGCCAGTGAAAAGGCGTGCTGGCCAGTCCCGCCTTCCTGAAAGCAATGGCATTTCCACTGGTACTTTCAGTCACATACAGGATCATATACCGTTCGTCTTCGGTGACTCCCATACTGAAGCTGCGGTCAGGGTACAGGTCATCCTTGTAAATCAGAACATCCTCAGCTTGCCCGGTTCCGACGCGGTGGTAGAGTACCCTGGAATTCAGGTTTTCCCCTTTCAGTTCATTCCCTTCTGCCGGTTCATCAAAGCGGCTGTAGAAGAAGCCATCCCCGAACCAGGCCATGCCTGAAGATTTGATCCATTGAAGGTGGTCGTCGAGCTCCCTGCCTGATACAATTTCCTTCACGAAAAACTCCCTCCAGTCGGATCCCGCTTTTGAGATCCCGTAAACCACATATTTTGTATCGTTGGACACGCTGAATCCGGAAAGGGCCACGGTCCCGTCCTCAGAAAATGTATTCGGATCAAGGAATACTTTTCCTTCTGCGTCCAGTCTCTTCTTAATGAAGATGACATCCTGGTTCTGGAGCCCCGTGTTATAGCTGTAGAAATAGTATGATCCCTCCCTGCCGGGCAATCCCATTTTGGGATAGTCCCAGATCTCTGTCATCCGTTCCTTTAATTCGTTGCGGAATGGGATCCTGTCAAGGTAGGCAAATGTGACTTCGTTCTGGGCCTTCACCCAGGCTTCGGTTTCGGCGGACCTGTCATCCTCCAGCCACCTGTAGGGGTCGGGGACCGCGGTACCGAAGTAATTGTCCACCGTATCCACTTTGGCCGTTTCAGGATAAACAAAAGTTTGTCGCTGCGTGCAGCTCATGACTGAAAGAAATAAAATGATAATTACGAATTGCTTCATAACAAGTTGTATTGATAGAAAATTTAGACTTTGTTACCTGCTCTCTTTCTCGGGTTTGGGCAGGAGCACTTTCCGGGATAATTTGAGTTTCCCGTTCTTTTCATCGATGGCGATCAGTTTCACATCCAATTCGTCTCCTTCCTTCAGCACTTCCTCCACTTTCTCCAGCCTTCTCCATTCAATTTCAGAAATATGGAGCAACCCGTCTTTTCCGGGAAGAATCTCCACGAATGCGCCGTAGGGTGTAATTGTTTTCACTTTGCCCCTGTACACCGTTCCCTGTTCCGGAATGGCAATGATCTTCCTGATCCTGTCCATGGCTGCGTCGATGGAAGCTTTATCCACTGCAAACACATCCACCAGTCCGACGTTATCAATCTCTTCGATGGTAATGGTACTGTTGGTTGTTGACTGGATTTCCTGGATCACCTTTCCACCCGGTCCGATCACTGCGCCGATCATATCCTTGGGGATCTCGATCCTTTCGATCCGGGGTGTATGGGGTTTGTAATCGGGATTGGGTTTCGCGATGGTTTCACTCATCACATCCAGGATATGGAGCCTTCCGGCTCTGGCCTGCTCCAGTGCCTGTGAAAGCACCTCATAGGAGAGCCCTTCCACCTTGATATCCATCTGGGTGGCGGTAACCCCGTCACGGGTACCCGCCACTTTGAAGTCCATGTCGCCCAGGTGATCTTCGTCCCCCAGAATATCCGAAAGGACAGCAAATTTGCCGGAATCCTGATCGGTAATCAGTCCCATGGCAATTCCGGATACGGGCTTTTTGATCTGCACACCTGAATCCATCAGTGCCAGGGTGCCTGCGCACACCGTGGCCATGGAGGATGAACCATTTGACTCCAGGATATCGGAAACAATCCGGATCGCATATGGATTCTCATCTTCGGACGGAAGCATCCTTTTCAGGGCCCTGTGGGCAAGGTTCCCATGCCCCACTTCCCTTCGGCCCACTCCCCTGTAAGGTTTTGCATCTCCGGTTGAGAAAGGCGGGAAATTGTAGTGAAGCACAAACTTTTCCGTGCCCTTTTTCAGCACATCATCGATAATTTTTTCATCAAGCCGGGTGCCCAGGGTGACAGTGGTCAGGGATTGGGTTTCGCCCCTGGTAAATAGCGCCGAACCGTGTGCGGCGGGCAGATAATCCACTTCGCACCAGATGGGTCTGATCTCATCTGTTTTACGGCCGTCCAGCCGGAATTTCTTGTCTAGGATGACACTTCGGACCGCCTCTTTTTCCACCTCATGGTAGTACTTGTCCACCAGCATTTCATTCACTTCACCATCTTCACCGGCCTCATCCCGGAGCCTGACGATGAAATCTTCTTTCACCTGTTTGAAAGCCTCGCTTCTCTTCTGTTTGTCTGCGATCCTGGATGTGGCTATTTTGTAAACTTCATCATATAACTCATCTTTGATCCGCTTCCTCAGATCCTCATCGGTCACCTCGTGGCTGTATTCTCTTTTTTCCTTCTTCCCTGCCTTTTCCGCAAGGGCAATCTGTGCATCACACATGGGTTTGATGGCCTCATGGGCAAACTTGATCGCTTCCAGCATATCAGCCTCCTGGACTTCGTTCATTTCACCTTCCACCATCAGGATATTTTCCCTTGTCGCCCCCACGATGATGTCCAGGTCAGCCACTTTTATCTGACTGAATGATGGATTGATCACAAATTTACCATTGACACGTGCAACGCGGGCTTCGGCGATCGGACCGTGGAAGGGAATGTCGGAAACCGCCAGGGCAGTCGAAGCAGCCAGACCGGCAAGAGAATCCGGCGGTGTGTCGATTTCTGCCGACATAAGCGTCACATTGACAAATGTTTCCGCGTGGTAGTCATCAGGGAACAAGGGTCGGAGCGCTCTGTCCACCAGCCTGGACACCAGCACCTCATAATCTGAAGGTCTTGCTTCACGTTTTAAAAATCCTCCGGGTATGCGACCCAGGGAAGCGTATTTTTCCTTGTAATCAACCGAAAGCGGCATAAAATCAACATCTTCCTTTGCTTCCCTGGCACTCACCACAGTGGCGAGTAACATGGTGGCACCCATTTTCACAACTACTGCGCCGTCGGCCTGTTTGGCCAGCACTCCGGTCTCTATACTGATGGAACGACCATCACCGAGGTCAATGGTCTCCTTAATAACTTGTGGTTTATCCATGGTATTTTTTAAGATTCTTAGAAATATGAAAAAAGGCAATCAAATAATTGCCTTTTCCATCTGGTGATTTGCTTATTTTCTGATTTTCAGTGATTTGATAATGCTTCGATACCGTTCGATGTCCTTTTCTTTCAGATAATCCAGCAATTTCCTTCTTTTCCCAACAAGCTTCAGCAGGGCACGTTGTGTGCTGTAATCCTTCTTATTGGCAAGCAGATGCTGGGTAAGATAATTGATCCTTTCCGTAAATATTGCGATCTGGGCTTCGGTTGATCCGGTATCGGTTTCGGATTTACCATACTTCTTGAATAGTTCCTTTTTCTTCTCTGTTGTTAGATACATCCTCTGAGTACTTTAAAAACCTGTGCTAAATTCGAAATGCAAAGGTATTTATTTTTTTTGATTTCACAACAAGGGGATTAAAGAAATCCATGGTTACCATGGCCCAGATAATCAATTCATTGACTGGGTGATCATCCTGTGGAAGGGCTTTTATCTTTCCATCAAAGCGGACTCCAGAAACAGAGCGCCGATCTGACATTCAAGACAGCGCCTCTGCCTGCAATATTTTTTGCGCAACTGGATCAGAGCCTGGCTTTCCATTGCACTGGAAGGGGTAAAACCATAATTTTTCCATTCCCTGATGATTTCATTGGATTCAGCCTTCATTCCTTCCAGGATTCCATGGACAAATTCCAGGGTATTTTTACGGCGCTGGACTTTTCCATAAATGGATAAAAACGGAACAATCGTATTGATAATCAATGTTCCTGAGGCCTGCTGCCCCAGGTATTTCACAGATCCCGGGGAACTTTTCCCAAAAAGGTAATGGGTATTCCAGTATTCACTGGCACCAGTTCTCAGGATCTGTTCCAGTTCAGTCACGGATTGGCATGATTGCACCATATCCAGCATTGGAAAGTGCCTGTGTACAAGCGATGCAAACTGGGAGATCCTGACGGTCGGGAATGAAGCCGGACGCAATCTGAGGAATTTCCACAGATGACCGGGTACCGCTTCCCCGGAAACATATTCCGCAAGTGCCCGGTGTTTCTCCCGGAGCATGGTTAAGTAGGGACTTTTATGCCCGGCGCTGCCAGGGAACCCGGCCTGACCATACAAGATCGCCTCCAGGTCAATAAGACTCTCCCTTAGTTCCATGAGCATTTCAAGTGGAATAGAAGCTGCAGTCATTTCGAAGGGAAGACTGTTGATGGGAAGTCCGTAACCCGATGCCAGTATGCGGTAAAAAGTCTGCTGCCAGTCCTGCCCATTCCGTTGATAGATTTTAAGGATTCGTCCGCTTTTATCGGTCACCCTTTCCTTTTGGAGATGGGTGAGCCATTGCCGCACTTGAGGGGGGGGAATGTGCCTCATGAACTGCCCACAGGGTAACCATCGGTCGCTGATCTTAAGTAACCGGTACCTCGATTCCAGGCCTGGTGGGTAGCGGAGCACCAGGACAGGGATGCGTCGTTGCAGATAATTGGTTACATCGCAATCGTGTTCGCGGACCACATGCAAAACTACATTGTTAAAGGCCGGATCCAGGTGGTGACCGTGCCTGATCCAGTCCGAGCTGTGCACATGGATCTCCACATTCCCGGCCCAGACAATGCCATCAATTTTTATCCGGGCATTGAAGAAATCAGGACCTGCATGCATGTTCAGCTCTCCCGTCCTGAGAATTTCAACCGATTTGCCGCAGGTGGTTTTCAGATGATGCGGATCGAAGAGCCTTTTTTTCCAGATAAAATGAAGAAATGCTTCCTGTCCCATAACTACCAGCCGGATCGACATGACACATGGGTTAATGTTTCATGCACGGACCCGATCGTTTTCCGGTATGGAAAAAATTGTTAAATGACTGCAGGGATCAGAATGAGTAGGCCAGGCCTGCGGATAATTCCAGGGTTTCTATAAGCAGGTCTGATGCCAGATCAGGGATCTCTTCAAGCATTCCCCGGGACAGGTCAAAATTGAAATCGAACCTGGATCTGCTCCGGAAGTAATCCACTCCCAGTTTGATTGCAAGGGCATCATTGAGCTTGAACCTCATGCCACCGCCCGCTGTAAACCCGAATGCAATACTGTTGGTGCTCACCCTGGAGAAAATCTCTGTTTCATCGAAAGATACCCTGAGATCCTGACCGGGTGGCCGCAGAATACTCACACCAGCCATTGCCCTGAGATCCAGATAGAGTCTCCGGGATGGCCGTAATGAAAAATGGGGACCCATGAACAAACTGATATAATTCCAGAATCCGGTTCCGTAAAGGACCTCTGCATCTTGGGGAATGACCAGCGGAGACTGTGCATGCGTTTCCAGGTACCGGAACATATCGCTGAGCATGGAATCCCGAAGGGCATAGTTCGAACCGAAGGCGAAGGATCCGCCGATCCCCAGATATGAGACGGGGAAATATCCTGCATCAAATTTAATGGCACCTCCGGGAGATGCGTAACCATTGGATGACAGATCACCAGTTTTGGCATATGCACCCAGTGGGATGCTGGTCCCGAATGAGATACTGGCAAAATTCTGCTGCGCGTATATACCCGATGTGATGAAAAACGGCAGGATCCAGAGAATGCTTCTCATATCCGATTTTATTCCCGATAAATGTACCTAATTTTTTCATTTATCTGAGCGGGGATCCGGGCCTTTCTCCTGAAAGGGCTGGTTCAGCCTGAAAAGTTCCCAGTTTTGTGGGTGTCGTCGCAGAAGGGTTTGTTACGCGATCCACCACATCTGCAGAGGTAGACCGGGCCTTCCTTTTCAATCTCCTCTCCCCGGGCATCCAATATTACAAAGTTGCCTGTAACCTCCAGGGGACCGTCTTTCAGAATTCTGAACTGTGCTTGTTGGAGCCTCATGCTTTAGCCGTTGTGATCTGTAAAACCAATTTTTCGGTGCGTGCCGTCACAGAATGGCATGCGCCCGGAATTCCCGCATCTGCAGAATGAGGTCATTCTCAATGTTTTCAATTCATTACCTTCCGGACCGATGATCCTGAATTCCCCTTCCACGATGATGGGACCATTCCGCATGATCTTGATGCTGACAGGCCTCGACTGTTCCTCCGTCTCTGTGAGGGTTTCGGGGGTCACCTCATCTTTCGTTCCGTTTTTCTGACTTACGGATTCCTGTTCTTCCCGGGAAAGATCCGAATTATACTTCCAGGTCAGGGCCTGGGTGGGACATTTATTCACCACCTCAATGATCTTCCGGGAAGAAGCCCCTTCCATATTGACCCATGGTCTCCTCCCGGGATTGAACACTTCAAGCAGTTCCCTGAAACAGGTGGTGGCATGGATGCATTTGGATGGTTCCCAGAAAACCGTGATCTCTCCGTTCGTATATTGTCTGTTTCTCGGATCGTCCATGGATAATCATTCCGTGCGTATCAACATGAAAAACAAATCCGGGGATTGAATGTTCATGCCGGAAATAAGCAGGACTCCATCCACGCTTCCGTGATCCCGGATAGGGATTTCTGCATCTGTATGCGAACACCGGCCGGCATCCGCCCGGTATATGAACAAAATGTTAATGGCAGTTCAGAATTTTAATATACTTATCACATCCCCATCACATTCAGTTAACAAGACAGCAGTTCCTTTACATTGAATAAAAGGAATCAAATGCTATTCATGAAAAAGATACTTTTCTGTTTATTGATTCTGGCCGGTGTAACGGGGCTTTTTGCGCAGACAGGCAATCCTTCGGGTACCATACGGGGAAAAATCATGGATGCTTCCACAGGGGAAGCGCTGATTGGTGCCAACGTTTTTTTGACCGGTACCACCACCGGCACCATAACAGATTTTGACGGGAATTTCTCGCTGGCAGGTATACCGGCCGGAATGGTGAGTGTGACAGCATCCTATGTATCCTATGAAACCATGGTGTTTCGGGATGTGGAAGTTTCCGCCGGAGATGTGGTAGTACTGAATGCCAACCTGAATCTGTCAAGCCATGAAATACAGGAGGTTGTGGTCAGTGCGAGAAACAGAGGGCAAACCGAAGCCGCGGTCCTGGTGATGAAGAAAGAATTGCCTTCTGTACTGGACGGGATATCGCGGCAACAGATATCCAGAATGGGCGACAGCAACGCGGCTTCGGCCCTCAGACGGGTGACCGGAATTTCTGTGGAAGGAGGGAAATATGTGTATGTGCGGGGACTGAGCGACCGGTACAGTACAACCACCCTCAACGGAGCACAGATACCCGGGCTGGATCCTGAAAAAAACAGTGTGCAGATGGACCTGTTCCCGAGCAATATCATTGAAAACCTGATGGTTTATAAAACCTTCTCACCAGATCTTCCGGGCAGCAGCACGGGTGGACTGGTCAATATCATCACCAGGGATTTTCCTGAGAAATTTACCATGCAGTTCTCGGCGGGACTGGGATACAATCCCCGTTCCAACCTCAGGAATGATTTTCTTTCCTATGAGGGGGGCTCACTGGATGTTCTCGGAATGGATGACGGTACGCGGTCTGTCCCTGAAGTGGTGAAGAACCTGACCGGGGACGGACAGCTTCCATATATCTACGCCGGTGCCGATGATACACTCGGGATCATCAGCAGGGCGTTTTCGAAGAATATGGACAATACCCTGATCTCATCCTCGCTGGATCAGTCCTACGCTTTCTCCATGGGGAACAGGTTTTCGTTGTTCGGCAGGGATCTGGGTTTTAACCTGTCGGCAAGTTATTCCAGGGAATTCGATATGTACACCGGGGGCAGGGATGAGAAGTATACTGTTACATCCCCGGAAGTGCCTGCTGCAAAGCGTCTGGTCGAAGATAACCTGGGCACCGAATCGGTGATCTGGTCCGGACTTGCCAATCTGTCATACAAAATCAGCAGCAATCATATGGTCGGGCTGACAGCCATGAGGAACCAGGGCGGGGTGAAGAGTTCCAGGTATCTTATCGGGACCGCGGCTGATCCGGATAATGAAAACATCATAGAGAAAAAACTGGGATGGCTTGAACGTTCTGTTACCTCGCTGCAGGCCCGGGGAAAACACGTAATCGGCGGACTGGGCAATGCTTCCTTCGACTGGCTGGGGTCCTATACTGTTTCTGGTCAGGATGAACCCGACCTCAGGTTTTTCTTCATGGATTATGAGCAGGACCGTGCCACATCGGAATACACCCGTTATGAAGTACGGCTCAACAACCTGCCGGCAAGGTTTTACAGGGAAATGACAGAGACCAATCTGGATCTCAAGTTCAGTTATAACCAGCCGTTCAGATTTGCCGGCCGGAATGCCAGGATGAAATTCGGAGGAGCCTATATCGAAAAAGAGCGCCTCTCAAAGGAGGATAAATTCGACATTAAGCGCCAGGGAGCCATTGATTTTGATGGGACTGCGGCAGGTTTCCTGGCTGATGATAACCTGATCTGGCCCGAAAACTGGCAGGTTGTTTATTATGAAAATTCTAATCTGACAAGCGACAAAAACAGCTACCAAGGCAGGGAAACAGTGAAAGCCCTGTTTGCAATCATCGATCTTCCGTTGACTGAAAATTTACGGATTGTCGGGGGCGCCCGGTACGAAGGCTCCGATATTTTTGTGGAGAATCTCGTGGATACCATTCGGTATCCGACAAAACAGGAAGATTATGACAACGGGGGATTCACGGAACAGGATATTCTTCCCTCCGTCAATCTGGTTTACAGTCCCCGGGAGGACATGAATATCAGGTTCGGGTACAACCGGACGGTGGCCCGCCCGGTTTTCCGTGAACTTGCTCCTTATGCTTCCTATGATTATAAGTCAGGCCTCAGGAAGATAGGGAATCCGGACCTGGAAAAGACTACGGTGGATAATGCGGATATCCGTTGGGAATGGTTCCTTTGTCCCGGAGAGCTCATTTCCTTCAGTACTTTCTATAAACACTTTGTTAACCCCATTGAATTGCGGGATAAGGAAGAGGCTGCCAATCCGGAAATCCATTTTGAGAATATCCGGGACTCCAGGCTCTACGGGATTGAACTTGAATTCAGGAAAAAGCTTGATTTTGCAGCGTTCCTGAGGCATTTTTCCCTGGGTGCCAACGTGACCCTCGTGAAATCTGTCGTCGCTGAGGACTCCACGCGGCTGGCTTCCGCCAGGATGGTCGATCCGGATTGGCCGGAAAAGCGGGCCATGTTCGGACAATCACCTTACGTGGTCAACACCTACCTGAACTATCACCATACTGAACGGGGATGGGATGCCAGTGTGGGATTCAATACATCGGGAGAAAAACTCATCCTGGTCAGTAAAGCAGCGACTCCCGACGTGTATGAGCAACCTTTCCCGCTTCTCGATTTCCATATCAGCAAACAGTTCAGGGGAGGATTCAGTATAAAATTCTCGGCTGAAAACCTGTTGAATCCCGACTGGGAACAGACCTATGATTTCGGGTCTCAGGAGGGGTATTTCAGAAAACACAACATCGGGAGAAGTTTTTCAGTGGGACTTACCTATCAGTTAAACTGATCTGTCCCGGACAAACAATCATTTAACATTTTCTTTTAATCTAAAATTAAAACGGCAATGAAAAGAGTTTTTACGCTAATTGCAATGGTGATCACATGGACCGTCAGTCTGTCAGCCGCAGAAATCACAGTGACCGACGCCGATATGAAGGCTGCAGGCGCCAGTGTGACATGGACCGGTGAAAATGTTTACATACTGGATGGACTTGTATTTGTGGGTGACGGACAAACCCTGACCATTGAGGCAGGAACGGTGGTGAAGGGGAAACCGGGTCAGGAAGAGAACGCCTCTGCCCTGATTGTGGCAAGAGGCGGTAAGATTTATGCCAATGGCACGGCCCAGTCACCGGTCATTTTTACCGCGGAAGCTGATGACCTGGAGGGATCCGTGGCCGACAGGGCGACCGGGCTGTGGGGGGGAGTGATCATTCTAGGCAGGGGAGCCACCAACAATGCTACAGCCACCAGAGCCATTGAAGGGATCCCCACATCGGAGACCCGCGGGCTGTATGGTGATGATCCCACTGTGGCCGATGACAACTCGGGTTCGATGCGCTATGTATCCATCCGTCACGGGGGGACCAACATCGGAGAAGGCAACGAGATCAACGGGCTTACCCTGGGGGCGGTCGGATCCGGTTCCACTTTTTCCCATATTGAAGTGGTTTCCAATGCGGATGACGGCGTCGAGTGGTTCGGGGGAGCGCCTTACTGCGACCACATCCTGGTTGCATGGGTGGGGGATGACTCCTTTGATTATGACGAAGGCTATGCCGGGAAAAACCAGTTCATGGCGGCCATTCAGGGTCAGGATGACGGGGACCGGGTGGGTGAGCATGATGGCGGCCCGAGCTCCAACGAGCTGGGAGCCCCTTTCGCACAGCCGGTTTTCTCCAACGTAACCTATGTGGGACGGGGAGCATCGGCCGGAAAGCGGGTGATTACCTTCCGGGACAATGCAGGAGGGGAATATTACAATTCCATTTTTGCAGAGCAGTCCAGGGGGATTGACATTGAGTACCGTGAAGACGGGAGTGGATCCGCTGTGGGACAGTGTTCCTATAGCCAGTGGGCGGACGCGGGGATCCTGAAGCTGGAAAATAACATCTTCCAGAATGTTGCCGATGGTACCGCGGCTGGGATTTTCAAGGTGGTATCGGAGAAAGATGATAATGACAATGAGCTCTTCACGGTCCCGGCCCAGGCCAACACAGATTTTGCGGCTTATTTTACCTCGGCGGGCAATGAAGTGCTGGATGTGGGTGTGGATGCGGTCAATCCCACTGCCAGCGGTGATGTGTCCGGTGCAGATTTCACAGGCATGGATGATTGGTTTACCGTCGTAGGCTACCGCGGTGCTTTCAAACCCAATGAGAACTGGGCCGGGGGATGGACCCTTTCAATGGGTGAGGTGGACGCCAGGGCAAATGTGTACACCGGGATCCGGAAGACCGGGGTTACCGGGACGAGCGTACTGATTTACCCGAATCCGGTTCTGGATCATGCGACTGTAGAATTCGATAATCCCACCGGAGTTGTGCACCACTTCAGCCTGTTCGACATGTCAGGCCGTACGGTGCGGAAGATGGATCACATCACCGGCAACAACTTCCTGCTGCAGAAAGGGAACCTGCAGCCTGGTATTTACCTGTATCGGCTTGACAGGGCCGGGAGCAGGGCCGCAGAAGGCAGGCTGATCGTGTATTAATCATATAAATCCGAGTTCTATGCCCTGCACAATGTCCTCTATGACCCGGTCCTGCCGGTCCGGGTCATATTCCTCTTTCAGATTGTTACCGAAGATACGGGCGATCCCCTGCCAGAAAAAGGCGGTCAGGCCACCCTTCAGGTCCTTGATTACTTCATAGGAGGTTCTTCCGGTCTCTCTGTCTATCAATTTCACCAGGATGATGCCCTGGGCGATGGTCAGTTTTCTCACCTGGCTTTCAAACTGTTCCATAATCTCCTTTTCCGCACTTTCGATGTATGCTTTCCTTTCTTTTTCACCCGGGAGGGTGGCCAGATGACGGTCCAGTTCTTTCAGTCTGTCACCCGCGATCCTGGCATATGGATAAGCTCTTTTCACATTATGGATCAATCTTCTGTATTTTCTTTTCAAAAAGAGGTATTCATAATCCTGGGCATGATATACACGGATCTCCGGAAGCATGATCATGGGGATGGTATCTGCGCCCTGGATCACACCCTTGGTGACGCCCCAGTTATGGGATGTATCAATCTGGGCATCAGCCTGAATCACTGAGCAATAAAAACCCGCGAAAAGGATCAGATGCAGCCTGAAATTCCTCATGATCACCGGATCTGTCAAAGTTTTAAAGTATCAATCATTGATTAATTATCAAAAACCATTCCCAAATGCTCATCTTTGCCTGGTATATCAACGGTATTCAGGCAAATTTGTTACAAATTTACTGATATGACACGGGTAATGAATAAGAAATTAATTCCGGTTATTATTTGGCCGGGCATTATATGCACCGTGGTGCTTATGTCATGCAACCCCCCGGTTGCCGATCAACAGGCACAGGACCGTGCGATCATGGATGCAGATAAGCCTGTTCCGGATACCACCAGGATCCTTGAGACCCTGGACCTTTACAGGGCCAGACGGTACGAAGGAATCCCCGAGGCCCTGGATGCCGGTACAGAACACGTTTATAAGCTGGTACTGTACGGGCAAAGAATGGGTTCGCTGTCACCTGATATCGGACGGTTCACCTACCTGCAATCGCTGGACATTGCCTTGAATGAACTGACCGAACTTCCCCGGGAGGTCTCGCAGCTTCATTACCTGCAGGGATTTTATGCAAACGGGAATGCGCTGGATGAATTTCCGGCCCAGATCCTGCTTCTTCCCTTGTTGAGCAGGGTGGATCTTTCCGATAACATGATCCGTGAAATACCTGCAGGGATCGCAAAAATGGACCAGCTTACCCGGCTCTCACTGAATAATAATTCCATTTCGGACATCCCCGAACAACTCTTCAGCCTGAAGAACCTGTCAGTGCTGGGTCTTGCCGGGAACAACCTGATCAGGATTTCGGGAAGCATCGGCAACCTGGTAAATCTGGAGAAGCTGGACCTGGCCGACAATTTTCTCACAGACCTGCCCGCCGAAATCACACTCCTTTCCGGCTCTTTGATTGAATTGAATATCCGGGGGAATCAGATCACTCCGGAAAAAGTGGAACGGCTGGCGGAGGCCCTGCCGAAAACCAGGATCAGGTACTGATATGGTCCATCAGGTCTGTCATCGCTTTCACCACCTTTTCAGCTCCCTCGGCGATCTGATCGATGGTGGCGTCAAGCATGTATGCAGGTGTGGTTACGAGATTGTATTTTGTGTCCACCACTACCTCTGTATGTGCAGCTTTCACATGGGAAGCCCCCAGGGAATCAAGCGCCCGGATGGTCCCGGGATCATTCCCGATGGTCACCTTCACTTGCCCGAAGATCCTGGCAAGGAGGACCGGTGCAATGCAAAGCGCACCAACCGGTTTATTCCGGGATACCATGTCCCTGATTGCATCCTCCACCTGCGGAAGAACGGAAGCTTCGGGTCCGTCAAATGCCCATGTGGATAAATTTTTGGCAGCACCGAATCCTCCGGGCAATATCAAACCGTCGAATGCATCGGCATTGAATTTTTTCAGGTCGCTGATTTTGCCCCGGGCGATGCGGGCGGATTCAACAAGTACGTTCCTTGCTTCTTTCATCTCTTTGCCGGTGAGATGATTGATCACGTGGTGCTGCTTGATATCAGGGGCAAAGATCTCATACTGGCAACCGTGTTTTGCGAGGGCCAGCAGGCTGAGGGTCGCCTCATGGATCTCAGATCCGTCAAATACTCCGCATCCTGACAATATCACTGCAAACTTTTTCATGATGTTGGAGATATATAGATTTGTAATGGCTAATTTACGGAAAATCGTTCGCCCGCTCAATGAATCATGGATACTATAGAACATTTGTGGGGGTACCCCTGCAGGTGAGTCCCCGTTTCCTCAGTGCTAGGGATGAATTGATGGAAATGCTGGCAGGAGAAAGAATAAGCTGGGTGGATCCCTCCAGGTATCATATTACACTGCGGTTTATCGGGGACACCCGTCCATCTGAGATCCGGAAAATTTCTCATGCGTTGAAAGAGGTGGTGGAGGTTCCTGTAAAACAGCATCTTTTGCTGGAAAGTCCCGGCAGCTTCGGGAACCGTAAGCAGCCGAGGGTCCTGTGGATCGGTCTCCTGATGCCTGAAATCCTGTTCAGGCTGAAGGAGATGACTGATGCGGCACTGCAGCAGAGTGGGATCCCCCCGGAGGAACAACCTTTCCATCCCCACCTGACCATCGGGAGGATAAGAAACCGCGTGGATTCGTCGGCTTTTCATGCATCCGTTGAAGCCATGAGGTACCGGTTCAGGGAAGAGGTACAGGTGGACAAACTTGTTTTTTACCGTAGCGAGCCGGGAAGGGGGGGTCCCGTATACACTCCGCTGACCAGGCTGGATTTCAAAGATCAGGATATCTGAATGTCCATCAAAACATCGTCTTTCATCACAGTGTCGTTCTTTTTCACCGATACAGAACGGACAGTCCCTTTCACATGACTGGCGATTTCGTTCTGCATTTTCATGGCCTCCAGGATAAGAATGGGTTCCCCTTCCTTCACATCTGCTCCCTCCTCCACGAGTATCTCGATAATCTTCCCCGGCATGGGTGCCTCAATGGCAACCCTGGCGGATGAATTTCCCTCCTTGTCCAGCCGCTTCCTGCGTTTGAATGAAAAGGGTGTTTCCACTGTAAAAGAATACCAGACCCCGTTGATCATGATTGTATAACGGTTCTGGTTCTTTTCTATCACATCCAGCATATATTTCTTGTTCTTCCATACGATGTAGGAAAAACCATCCGGATCTTCCCGTAATTTGATATCCACGTATTTTCCCTGGTACTTAACGCGCTTCTGGAGTGGGTTTCTGAACTCAAACGCCCTGTTTGCAGAACTCAATGCAATCAGTACACCGGACTTTTTCATTTTCGTTCCTTCTTTTACCATGGGAGGATCAGATTACCGTAATCTTTTTTTGAGCAGCCAGGGATTGATTTCCTTCCCTTTCTCCGCGTAAAGTAATTTATCCTCGTGCTCATGTATTTCCCTTGCATAATCGTAGACAGCAAAAAATGCCGCCAGCATTTCCTCCTCCGGCTCATGATGATAGTGGATCTTCAGTTCGTTGCTCAGGAAAGAGGTATTGAATTTCCCCTTCCTGAAATTCCTGTTCTGCAGTACCGCCCTGCAAAAAGCCAGTGTTGTCCTGGTTCCTTTGATCCAGAATTTGCGGATGGCAAGGCTTGCAACGTGTAATGCCTTCTCACGGTCTTCCGCATGAATGATTAGTTTGGCAATCAGTGAATCGAAATAAGGCGTGATCAGGGAGCCGTCCCTCACCCCGGTATCCACCCGGACGTGCTCATCTTCGGGCCAGGAGATCTTTTCAATGGTCCCCAGGCTTGGAGAAAAACCGGATTGGACATCCTCTGCATTGATCCTGAACTCAATGGCCCATCCATTCAGCCTGATCTCTTTCTGTGAGAACGGAAGCTCCTCACCCTCGGCGATCCGGATCATCTGTTCGATCAGGTCAATTCCTGTAACCATTTCGGTAACAGGATGTTCCACCTGGATCCTGGTGTTCATCTCCATGAAATAGAAATGATTGTCCTCATCAAGCAGGAATTCCACCGTTCCGGCCGAATAATAATTCACACTTCTGGCAATCCGGACGGCTGCGTCGCCCATTTTTTTGCGCAGAGTCGGAGTCAGCGCGGGAGATGGAGATTCTTCCAGCAATTTCTGGTGTTTTCTCTGAATGGAACATTCCCGTTCACCCAGGTGGACCACATGGCCATGTTTGTCAGCCAGGATCTGGAATTCAATATGGCGGGGATCCCTTACAAATCTTTCGATGAAGATCTCAGCGTTGCCGAATGCTTTTTCAGCTTCCTTGGATGCGAGATTGAACATGCGATCCATGTCCTTTTCCCTTTCAACCACGCGCATACCCCGGCCACCACCTCCTGCGGAGGCCTTCAGTATGACCGGGTATCCAATCCGGTCCGCCATCTTCCTGGCTTCCTCTGAACCGGTAACAGAACCCTCACTTCCATCCAGCAGGGGCACCTTCTGTTTTCTGGCAAGATCCTTGGCAATGGTCTTGTGCCCCATTTGATAGATGATTTCGTGGGAAGGACCGATGAATATGATGTTCTCCTCCTCGCACCTCCTTGCGAACCCGGGATTTTCAGCCAGAAATCCGTAGCCGGGATGAATGGCATCCACCTGGTATCTCCTGGCATTGTCAATGATCCTTTCGATATCCATAAATTCAGGAATATCGTTCAATTTCTCCGTGAAATCAATGACCTGATCCGCCTCATCCAGGTACCAGGCATTGGGCTCCTTGTCGGTTTTGATCACAAAGGTGGTGATCCCCATTCTCCTGGCTGTCCGTATGATCCGGATAGCTATCTCTCCCCGGTTGGCTATCAGTATACTGTTGATCTTCATGCTGGGAATTAAAGCGGAATATTGCCGTGCTTTCTGGCGGTGTTGTTGACGAACTTATTTTCCAGGGCTTCGAATGCCCGGATGAGTAATTTCCTGGTGAGGGAGGGATCAATGACCTCGTCAATAAATCCTCTCTCATCGGCCACGTAAGGATTGGCGATTTCATTACGGTACCTGGTCGCAAGCTCTTTTCGCAGGGTGACCGGATCATCTGTTTCTTCCAGTTCTTTCCTGAATAAAATGGCCACGGCTCCTTCCGGACCCATGACTGCAATTTCGGCGGTGGGCCAGGCGAAATTAAAGTCCCCCCCCAGGTTTTTGCTGTTCATCACGCAATATGCTCCTCCGTATGACTTTCTGAGGATCACGGTGATCCTTGGCACAGTAGCGTCAGCGAATGCATACAGCATTTTTGCGCCGTGCCGGATGATCCCGTTATGCTCCTGGTCGATACCCGGCAAAAATCCCGGCACATCTTCCAGGATCAGGAGCGGGATATTGAATGCATCGCAGAATCTGATAAAGCGAGCTCCCTTGGTGGAAGAATTGATATCAAGCGTGCCGGCAAGTATCTTGGGCTGGTTGGCAATGATCCCGATCACCTTCCCATTGAGGCGTGCGAATCCGATAACCAGGTTCTGTGCATAATAGGCAGATATCTCAAAAAAAGAACGTTTGTCCACGATGAGGTTGATCACATCTTTCACATCGTAGGGTTTGTTGGGATCATCCGGTACAATATCCCGTAATTTTTCATCCACTTCTTTGGTATCATCCTCTGAAAGTTCCACCTCGGGCGGATTCTCCATGTTATTGGATGGAAGGTAAGAGAGCAACTGCCGCACACCCAGCAGGGTGTTCTCTTCGTCTTCGTAAACCATTTGTGCCACACCGCTCTTCTTCGAATGAACCTCTGCACCCCCCAGGTCGTTAAAAGTCACATCCTCATTCAATACCTCTTTCACCACATTGGGTCCGGTTACAAACATGTAACTGGTCTTGTTGGTCATGAAAACAAAATCTGTGATGGATGGAGAGTAAACGGCTCCCCCAGCGGCGGGTCCCAGGATCACGGAGATCTGCGGGATCACGCCAGATGATTGTACATTCCTGTAGAAGATACCCGCATACCCGGCGAGACTGGCCACTCCTTCCTGGATCCTTGCGCCTCCCGAATCGATCAGCCCGATCATGGGTGCCCCCATTTTCAGTGCCATATCCTGGATCTTCATGATTTTGGCTGCATGCACCGAGCCGAGAGAGCCACCCATTACCGTGAAGTCCTGCGCATAGGCAAAGGTAAGCCGGCCCCTGATCAGCCCGTGTCCGATGATCACCCCGTCCCCATAAGTCTGTTGCACTTTTCCGAAACCGGATTCGGCAGACAGGGGGGTGACAAATGTATCAATCTGCTCAAAAGTGTCTTCGTCAAAAAGTATCTGGATCCTTTCCCAGGCGGTCAATTTGCCTTTTTCATGCTGTTTCCCTGCTGCCCTGGTGTCATGCTGTGCTTCGTAGCGCTTTTGCCTTTCAACGAATCGGGTGAAATTTCTTCCTTTCGCATCCATAGGCCGAGATCATATTTCAATGGTGGAGGTCCTTCAGGCTAACAACCCCGTGGAGTCTCCATAATCACTGGTTGTAAAGCTATAAATAAATATCAATTATTGAAAGAATTTTCGGTCAGCGGCGGCGGCATGCCCGGACCACTCCAAAGGGATGCATGACCAGTTTGTCATCAGTTCAACCTGAACTGTGTCCCGGTTGGAAAGATATTCCATCAGATAATAGCGGAGATCTTTCTCGGATGACCACAGAATGCGTTCTGAAAGCGCTTCTTTGCCTATACCCGCTCCCCTGGTGAGGTGTCCGCCTCCTCCGCTCCCGCGGTAGGAATTCATGGCCACCCGGTAAAATGCTGATTCCTCAAACGGTGTCCCGTCGGAAAAGCCCTGGATCGAAACCCTGTCCCCCGCCGGGCGGCGCACATCCACCGTATAATCGATACCCGCTGCCGAGGAAAAATGATAATAGGGACTGGTAAGCCGGCCCGGAGTGTTCCCGGGTTGGAAAAGCAAGAGATGATCTGCGCTGCTTTCCATGGTGTTAAACCACATCCCGGCTGAATATTCAAGGTAGCTGTCGATCTCCAGGCCGCTCAGACGCATCACATAAAGCATATTCTCATACCGGTATAGTTTGAAAAGGTCGGAAACCAGAAGCGGTCCTTCTTTCAGGAGTGCCGTGAGAGAAAGGGGAGCAGTGAAAGACAGGTCCGCATCGGTCACATCGAACTGGATCCTGTGCAGCAGTGATGTGAGCCTGGAAGGGCCAAAAAGGGCGTCCAGTGCAACTATACTACCTGACAGCCAGGAAACGGTATCATCCAGATAGCTGGTCACCTTCATATAATCGTCCCTGAACTTGTCCATGAACTCCTCAGAGGGGGCGTAACGATTTACGGGGATGATGCTGCCGCTGATTTTCGGGTGATCCGGACCGAAGGAAACGGTAACTTCCGCCAGGTGGCGGGCATGGCTTCCAGGATCCATCACGAGAACACTGTCTCCTGCAACATTCACCACCCACTGGCTGGATACCCGGTGATCATGTCCCGCAAAGATGACATCAAAGCCCGGGACATTTTCTGCCACCAAAAGGGAAGCATTCTCGTTCAGATAAGGCTCCCCGGTCCCTCCGTAGCCGGCATCCGTTCCTGCATGGAACAGTCCCACCACCAGGTCCGGGTTTTCCGCTTCCCGGATCAGCGGAATATAATCCGTGGCCGTTTCTGCCATGTCCCTGAATTCCATTGCAGGCCAGAGACTTTTCGGCAGCCAGTCAGGGATTCCGGGAGTGATCAAACCCAGCACGGCAATTTTCCTTTTGTTGACTTCAAGCACGGTATAGGGTTGAAAGAAGGGGCGGGTGGTGCCTTCATATACTGCATTGGCTGCCAGCCATGGAAACTTGAATGATTTCCGGACCCGGTTGTATACCTGCGGACCCGCCTCAATATCATGGTTCCCGACTGTTCCTGCACGGTAACCCATGAAGTTCATCACACGGACCGCTAGGTGTTCCCGCACCGTATCGATGAAGTTATAATAATATACCGCAGGCTGTCCCTGCAGCAAGTCCCCGTTATCCAGAAGGAACAGAACGGTATCTTCATTGTTTTGTGCCTGTCTGACATATTGATATACATGGGCAAGGGAGTGGTCCGTACTTTCACGGTTGATCAAATCTGTCGGGTAGATCATTCCATGTATATCGGAGGTAACAGCAATTTTGATCACTGTAGCTTCCGGTTCGCAACCCCATAGCTGCAGGATAGCAAGAAGCATTGCAATGATGGGGTATGTTTGATGAATCCTGCTCATGTTCGTTTCATTTTACCACTGACCGGGTCACAAGTAAATCATTCTATTCGAACCGGACATGATATGAAGGGAAAAAATCAGGATTCCTTTTAGATTTGATGTGTTGTACGACATTGCTCTACTGCGGAAGAAGATCATGCGGTACATGGGCGGGGCGATAGCAAAAATGGCGGAATATATATAATACTCTGTATATAAGCAGAATATCAATGTTGCAGCTTGATAATATCGAGATTTTCCGCTGTTCAAACCGATCTGTATCGATCAATATGCTGCAAAGAACAGGGAAATCTGATATATATCTCTATTGTGAATCATTGAACAGTAAAGGCAGTCAGGATATCTTTAAAGACAAAATCCTGGTACCATGAAAAAGAATATATCAATGATCAGTCTTCTGGGAGGATTTGCACTTTTGATAGCAGGCGCTGTCCTCCTGAGCAGCTGTGAAGGTCCGGCGGGTCCTCCGGGTCTGGATGGCGAAGACGGAGAAGACGGACGGGATGCCAACGAAACGTGCATCATTTGTCATAATGCGGAAGTGGTCCTGCTGGCCAAACAGCAGCAAACGCTCAGTTCACATCACCTGACCGGTGGTAACTACGGCAGGAATCACACCGACTGTGCTGTCTGCCATACCCACCAGGGATTCATTGAAGTCCAGGCCACGGGCCTGCTCGAAACCGCCAATACGATTGATGATCCTGCTCCGATCAATTGCCGCACCTGTCATCTGATCCACCATAATTATGATGAAAGTGACTGGGGGCTGGTGACTACATCGGCCGTAGATCTGAGGCACGGAGATGCCACAGTGGATCTGGGAGGGTCGGACAACCTCTGTGTGAACTGTCATCAGTCGTTGGCGCTTAACCCGTTACCGGTCCCCGGTGGTGCAGATGTGTCCATTGTTTCCAGCCGTTACGGACCGCACCATGGACCGCAGGCCAATACGCTTTGGGGCGTGGGCGGATATGAAATTGAAGGTTCGAAGAGCTATCCCGCTCCCGGAACACATGCCCATGCAAACGCAGGCTGTGTAATGTGTCATATGGCAGAGGTTCCGTATGGCGGGGTGACAGCAGGGGGGCATACTTTCAACATGACTTACGAATACCACGGTAGTACGGAGGAAAACATAAACGGTTGCGTGGGATGCCACCAGAGTCTTGAGGAGTTTGATTACAATGATCTGCAGACCGAGGTGGAAGGCCTGATGGCCCAGATCCAGGCCATCATGGTCACCAACGGGTGGTTGACCGAATCGGGAAGTGTAATTGCCAGTTCGGGCACGCCCCTGGTACTGTCACCTGATGAAGCCGGAGCCATTGTAAACTTTAAAACGATGGAGGAGGACCGCAGTCACGGTATCCACAACCCGGTATATACTGTGGCGTTGCTTACCAACACGCTGGAGTCACTGGGAAAATAAAAGGCTGACCGAGGGGTAGTCAGGGTATTCTTCTCAGCCTGTTTCGCTTATTTTTTTCAGGCGGGTATAGTCAATGACGCGGAAGGATTTGCCATCCATCCTGATCAGCCCTTCTTCGTTGAATTCTTTCAGCATCCGGATCACTGTTTCCGGACTCATCCCCGAAAGTTCGGCCAGTTCCTTCCGGGTGAGCGGCAGGTCGAATTCCGTGCTCCTGTAGATCCTGTCTGCCAGGCAGAGCAGAATATCGGCCAGGCGACCGAAAGCCTGTTTATATGTCAGGCAGAAGAACCTGCCGTAAATCTGAATGGCGTTGGCAGCAAGGATGTCGATGATCTCTCTGGCAAAATCATTGTTCTGCCTGAGCAGTTGCCTGAAAGCTTTTATGTCCACCTGCCGGATCTCAGAATCAACGTATGCCATCCCGGAGTAAGGGAAAGTACCCTGCTCTTCCGACACGGCTGCCAGCCCCAGGAAATTTCCATCGGGAATGATCCGCAACACCAGGGAGTTAACCCCGTTATCCAGAAACACTTTACCCAGCCCTTTTTCCATGTACATCACATGGGAAACGAAACTGCCCTGTTTGCAGATCATTTCACCACGCCTGTACTTGATCCATACCGAGTGGGCTTCCAGGAAATCCAGTTCTTCCGTGGTAAGCTTTTCAAAACACTTGCACTGGTGCATACTCAGCGTACATCCCGAAAAACGTAATGCGTTATCCATGCAGCTCGTTTTAGCCGGTTAAATATACAAAAGAATCATATAATAAAATGATCCAGATCAATTCTTTCACAGGCGCAGATCAATTGGTTTTGGTTTTCATAACAGGTTGGAATGCTTTGGCATTTCAGGCAAATGAGCAAACTTTATATCGGATCATTGTACAACCGAAACATATAACAAATGGCGGCAAGAAGGATGAAAATCGGATCGGGTTTTATGGGGGTGTGTCTGGTTTGTGCCTGGCTCATGGCAGGCTGTACCAGTTATACCATCCCGGACAAAGACAGCAGGAAGATTTCAGCAGCGTCATGCGAAGGATGCCATACGGACTACGAGCGGCTGATGGAGGTCCATACCCCTGACACAGATGCTCCAGTGGGGGGGTGCGGGGGAGAGGCACCGCACTATGAGCCCTATGACCGGGTTTTTCTGGGGGGTTCGGGATATGAATCCTTCAGGTCATCGGGTCATTACGGGATCGGATGCACAGGCTGCCATAACGGGGATGGTAAAACGGGCGAAAAAACGCTCGCCCATTCGGGGGACTGGATCTCACATCCGTCCATGTCCTATGAGGAAAAATGCGCAGGCTGCCACCAGGGGATCACCGGCCTGTTTTCCTCCAGCATCCATAACGGGACAGGCCAGAAAAGAAAAGTGGCCATGCGCAGCGGCCTTGCTGGTGCCACTGAATTTGATCAGCTGCCCGCGCACCAGATCCAGGGATATAACAACAACTGTGCACACTGTCACGGTACCTGCGGAAACTGCCATGTGGTCCGTCCCGCCATCGCCGGAGGCGGTCTTGCAAAGGGGCACAATTTTACCAAAACACCCGATATGCTCAATGTTTGCGTGGCCTGCCACGTATCCAGGGGAGGACATGCTTACCTGGGTGTGGCGGCGGGGACCGAGCCCGATGCGCATCTTACCGGTATGGGCTTCGATTGTCTGACCTGCCATGACGGCCAGGAGTTGCACGGTGACGGTAACCCCGTGGAAAGGCGTTATGCATATGCCGAACTTCCCGCCTGTGAGGATTGTCATTCGAATCTTGCAACCTCCAACAATTACCACTCCGTGCATTATGATGATTTCAACTGCCATGTTTGCCATTCACAGGATTATAATAACTGCGGCAGCTGTCATGTGCACGGGGAGGGAGCCAGGATCCCAGCATACATGGATTTCAAAATAGCAGCCAATCCCATCCCGGACCTCCGGGCAGGGTACGATTTTGTGCTGGTGCGCCGCACGCTGGCAGCCCCGGATAACTGGAAGGAATACGGGGTGGAGACCTATGCAGATTTTGATGTATTGCCCACCTACAATTATACAACCCCCCATAACCTGCTAAAATGGACCGACCGGACAGAGGGAGGCGAAACCTGTTCTTCCAATTGTCACATCCGCACGGAAGGGGATTCTCTGGTCAACAAGCAGCTGTATCTGTTCCAGGCGGATCTGCTTGAATGGGAAATTACCGCCACCGGGCAGATCACTGTGGACGGTAAACTTCCGGCTTCATGGACCGATTGATCCCTGCGGGCAGTGTGCATCCAAGAAGACTTTGCAGAAGAAGTTGAACAATAAATATGAAACGAATGAAAACAATGACAAAAATGAAAATCTGGATGCCAGGCATCCTTTTGCTCTTCTTTTTTGTAGTCTCCTGCGAAAAGGAGGATCCGATCATTGAAGCGGAGGTGCTCGTGGAGTACCTGGAATCAATGAATTCCACTGCCGGGGATTATGTGAACACCGATATGCCGGCCATCAGGAGCGCGGAACAGGTGAGGACCCTGAATACGCTGAATAAGGTGTATATCATGGACATCCGGTCTGCAACTGATTTTGCGGACGGTCATATTGAAAATGCCGTGAACGTGGCGGCAGGAGACGTTCTCAATCACATTGAATCGGTGGATCTTTCCGGTTATGATGAAGTATCCATCGTATGCTACACCGGTCAGACTGCAGGCTGGGCCACATGCCTGCTAAGACTCATGGGATATGACAAGGTTTATTCCATGAAATTCGGCATGTGTTCATGGCATGCGGATTTTGCCGACCGATGGAACAACAACACCAAGAGCACCTATTCCACCCAGTTTGTCTCCACGGTTACCGAGAAGGGACCGGCGGGTGAGCTGCCCCTGCTCTCCACCGGAAAGGAAACCGGCCAGGAAATCCTGGAAGTACGTGTGGATGAAGTGCTGGCTGATGGATTCGGGGAGGCAAGCATCTCCAGTACCGAGGTGTATGCAAACCTGGATAACTATTACATTGTCAATTACTGGCCCGAGGCCGAGTACCTGGATCCCGGACATATCGAGGGTGCTGTCCAGTATACACCGAAACAGAGCATCAAGCTGGCGACCGACCTGAAAACCCTGCCGGCGGATAAAACCATCGTGGTATACTGTTATACCGGTCAGAACAGTGCCAACCTGGCCGCATACCTGCGGGTTCTCGGGTATGAAGCCAAATCGTTGCTGTTCGGGACCAACGGAATGATCTATAACGATATGACTGTCTCCAAATGGAGTGCATCGCAGATCATGGGTTATGAATATGTACAATAATATGTCTGATACCTGCAAAAACAGGCGATCCTGATATTTATTCAATAAAAAAAGCCGTCCGGAAACTCCCGGACGGCTTTTTTTTTGTGCGCCCTGTATTTATTTTTTAAATGTCCTCATATAATTGACCATGTGCCAGATGTCTTCATCCGGGATCTTGTTTTCATAGGCGGGCATTTCTCCGCGGCCGAATTTTGTCTTGTAAAAATGTTCCCCGTCGGTCTGACCCTGGTATGCTTCCCCTGAAAAATCACCCGAGAAAGTCTCCAGTGTCCGGGCCTTTACCCCGTCACCGAGGCCTTCCTTCCCGTGACAGGATGCACAGTTCTTTTTATATAGCCTTTCACCCAGCATGAGACTCTGGTCATCAGCTGCCACAGGATTTTCCATGTTCTTATACTTGGCCGGGACTTCCCATGGTTCTGGCTGTTTTTGTTGAAGGATCGTCATTGAAACAAGCATTCCTCCGATCAGAAGGATCCCAATGCCTGCAATAAAAAGTTTCACGGTTTTCATAGTCATTTGATTTTGGTTTTCATATATATTACAAATATCGTGCAAAAATTTGAATATCTACTCATGTTCTTCATGATACCCGTTGATCATGCTCTTAAACAATGTTCCGGGCTTGTCTCCCAGGGTGCATGTATAGATGTGAATCAGCACAAACAGGCTGATCACAAAACCCAGGATAATGTGGACCACGTCATAAAAAACGAGACCGCTGATATTAAAAACTTTATATGCAATCAGGTCGGGGAACATCAGTCCGAGCCCTGACAGGATCAGCAAGGGCATGCACAGGTACATCACGATCACATAGGAAAATTTCTGAAGGGGATTGAATTTCTGTTCCTCATTTATTGGGAACGGGTGCGGCTCCTTCCGGAATATACCCACCGCATAGAACACAAATTGTTTCCACAGGTTGGTGGCCAGGTTTTTTCTCCATTTTCTGTAATACCTGCCGTTTCGGGTGAGGATGTTGCCGATCACAAAGATCCCGTAGTTGAAGGTGACGATGAATGCCGCCACATTGTGGATCCCTACCGCGATATCGAACCTGATCAAGGGATTTTCCGGAGTGGAGTAACGCATGGAGATCCCGGTCAGGATCAGCAGCAGGATCATCAGCGCATTGATCATATGCCAGAGGCGGACCCAGACGGGATAGAGATATATTTTTTTTGTGGCCATGAAAGCTTAATTTTTGTTGTTTCTAATGCGCAGCACAGTATGAAACAGGATCACAACCAGGGTCAGTCCGAATACAAGCAGGCTGATCCAGTTCAGGAAATCGTTCTGATTGGCCCCGATCACATAGGCATCATTCAGGATCACTCCGTTCACGAATCCCCCCTTTCGTCCTTCTTTTACTTCGAATTTATAGAGGGTCTGCATGAGGCGTGAATTCCTGGAATGACATTCGGTGCATTTCTTCACAGCTTCTTCTCTGGGAAGTATCTTGTGTGCCACGAGGATGGTGTCATTGATCTCAGTATGGCATTCAATACAGCGTACGCTGCTGAAATGCGATACCTGGTTGGGGAGCCAGTCGTGACTTTCCACCAGGTTGATCTCTTCCCTGTCCGTCAGCAGCATGAACCGGTCGAAATTGGAATGACAGTTCAGGCACATGTTGTTGTCATAGCGAACGGCTTCCTCAATATCCTGGGAGTTCCTTATGAAAGCTCTGTAGGAATGCGGATCATGACATTTCCAGCAGCTGAATTCATCGATATTGTGAATACTCGCCTCAAATTCTTCCTGGATCACTTCGAAGTTGTAATGTGCGAAATTTTCATCATAACCATGGCAATCCAGGCATGTGTACATTTCTTCAAGTCTGGCCTCCAGGGGATGCGGGAAAGTCTCGTAGTCATAGGAATGGCAATCTGTACAGGAGAACGCCCTGTGGACACCCGTATAAAACGCATCCCGGTCCAGAATATCCGCAGGACACATGTATTGCGTGAGTACCCTCCCGAACAGCGTATCCTCAAGGGCATACTTGACCTCGCCATGACATTTCAGGCAGTTTTCATTCTCCTCCACGAAGTCATTCACCTCATAGTAGGAGGATTTAATCCGGGAGGTATCTGCTTCCGGAATCTGTGCAAAGGTCATGATGCATGCAGCCAGCAGGATCCCTGCAATCATTGGTATCGGGATTTTCTTCATAGTTGTCAGAACCTTACTGAAATATTGAAACCAAACTGATAATCACCGTCAAAGGGATTGTTCCCGTTGAATGCGATACTTCTGTTCCTGATAATGGCATTGTAATTGGACACAAAGATCCTGAATGCATGGGTGCTGGTCCCGAACTCCACCCCTGCTGCAATATTCGGATAGACATCCTCTTCCGGCATCAGCAGTGGCTGGTCATATTCAAAAACAATGGAGTGAAAACCAAGTACCATCAGCCGTCCTCCAAAATAGATGGAGGCATTGGCATTCCTGTAGCCTTCCGGCACCGCGTTGTGGTACACAAATGTGGGTGCAACCTGGAAGCTGAATTTCCCAGCAAAATTCCTGGAAACGATCAGCTGGTTGAGGTAGGAAAGCCTGTGAATAAACCTGTATTCTTCTTCCGGTCCGAAGTTTTCATCACCCCTGGCATCCAGTACCGCATTCCCGTAATAAGAGAGCGAGACCGGAATTTTCCCTGACCTTGTCTGTGTCATGATAGCGTACTTCCATTCCAGGTCCTGTAACATGTAATCCCGTGTGGTACCTACCCCGACCATGATCCTGTCGGTGACACCGTATGCCAGGGCAAGCCTGGTGTTTGCTGTTCCGTAGATGCCGAACAGGTCGGCCAGTTCCCGGATTTGAGAGAACCGGTGCTGGATCTCGAAATTGAATGTCCCCTTGAAAGGGCTCACAGTGGTCTGGTTGTCGATCAGGCTGATGGTTTCGAAAGGAGGCCGTATGGGAAGATCTTCCTCATCCTGGGAAAACACATTGCCTGAAAACAGAAAAATGCACAGGCAAACCAGACAGATCAAAAAAGTATTTTTCTTCATAATGATAGATTTTTGTTGTCAATTATTCAGTGCTCCTTCGGTAATCCACTGAAGGATGAGAAGTTGTTCCTCGATCGTGGTTTTTCCATGGCCAGTCGTCAACTTGGTATACAATTCACTGGATTCCGGATCGTCCGTATCCACGTACCCGCCATCGATCAGCGCATCATAGGATTCCCCGGGGCTCAGGTCAGGATCAATCATCCCGCTGTGGCAGTTTAAACACCTGTTATCAAAAATGGGCTGGATGTCTGTGGAAAATTCTATCCCCGTGGGGATATCCGGCTTTTCTATGATGTATTTCTCGCAACCGGACATACACAGCACCAGTATACATGTGGAAAAAAACAGCAGCCTTCTCATGTTTCAAATTTTAATATTGTAACCGGACGAAATCGGATCAAATAGCAATGACTAAATATAGAAGTTCTTGCAGATGGAGGAAAAATATTTAAATCGACATATAATATGTTTTTTAACGAGATAGGTCAGTAAAATCATTGACTCAAATCAGTTTTATTTTTTTTCTTTACCTTGCATTTATCAGGTTCATTTTGGAGATTGTATCGTGTAAGTTAATCAATCATGACGCTCACGCCATATTTCAATAATCAAAATTCCAGTGTTCGGAAGTTGTGTGCAGGGTGTGATCAGTGTAATGAAAGATCACCCCTGTTCCATCCGCTGAACAGGGATGAACTGAGCCTGATCAATAAGGACCGCTATTCGGTGCGCTTCCATGAAGGGGAGGTCATCCTGAAACAGGGCACCCAGGCAACTTATTATGTTTCCATTGTGGAAGGTTTTGCAAAGATTTATATCGAAGGGCATCTTGACCGAAGACTGATACTTGATTTTGTCAGACCCTGGAAGCTGGTGGGAGGTCCCGGAGTCTATCTCAATGAAAAATACAGGTACAGCATGGTTGCTGTCAGGGAAACGCTGGTTTGCTTTATTCAGGCAGAGAATTTCAAAAAGGTCCTGGCACTGAACAGTCAGTTTTCCGATCGGTTCATCATTCTTTGCAGTTACAACTACAGCAGGGCACTGGAGCGTATGGTGGGATTGAGCCAGAAACAGATGCACGGCAGGATCGCTGATGCTTTGATCTATCTCTCCGAGGAGATCTATGGACAAAGCACCATCGGTGCCGAAATCAGCCGCCAGGATATAGCCGATTATACAAGTATGTCGAAGGACAGTGCCATCCGGATACTGAAAGAGCTGGAGAGAGACGCGATCATTCACCTGGAAGGACATACCATTCAGATTCTTGACAGTAGACGGCTGCATGATATTTCGGTAAAAGGCTGATTGCATGCTTCGGATCTTTCATATCCAGCTTGTTACCTGGGTGTTTTCTGCGATCCTGATCGCACAGGATGATTTTCGTGTCTTCCCTTACCTCCAGCATCCGGCGCCGGATGCAATGTCGGTCCTCTGGTTTTCAGAACACCCTGTGCCCGGTTCCTGTACCTACTGGAAGGAGGGATCGCACCTGAGGATCACGCTGCCATCCGATCCCATCCCTGCGGAAGCGATACGGTACTCCGATTGGGAAGACACCATTTATTTCGAAGGGGACGCTCCGTCCATTCCTTACCTTCACAGCATCCGGATCGAAAATCTCGACCCAGGCACCATCTATGAATATATCATTACCCAGGGTACCACGGTGTTCAGATCGGATTTCCGGACGGCTCCCGAAGGGGATGTTCCCATCCGTTTTATTGCTTATGCGGATGCGGAAACCGAGCCGGAATCCACCGGTAACTTTGCTTCCTGGGCAGATCCTTTGAAGGACAGTGTGCGCTATTACCTGGTGGACCAGACCACCGGCTACCGGAATAACCTGGCGGTGATTCGTTCGAGGGAACCCGACCTCGTGTTTATCGCGGGGGACCTGGTTGAAAGCGGGGGTGAACAGCGGGACTGGGATGAATTCTGGCGCCACAACACCAATCCGTCGGGATTACTGAGCCTGGCCGGCCGGGTACCTCTGATGGCAGCACCCGGAAACCATGAATATTATGAAGGCCATATGGACGGGTATGCACAACCCGGCTCCGAGCGGGCTGTAAAGAGATTCCTGACCTATTTTGAGTTTCCCCCGAACCATTCGCCCAACCCCGAACAGCAAGACCGCTACTACAGTCTCAGATACGGCCCCGTTACATGTATCGTACTGGATCTGTGCAACAACAGTCCCAACGGATCCGACTGGGATACCAACTTCCGGCTGCTCGGGGAAAACGATACCCTGGGCGGGAATGCCCCTGACTTCGGGCCAGGGTCCATACAGTACGGATGGCTCGAGGAAAGACTGGCAGCCTCTCAGGCAAACAGTTATTTCACTTTCGTTTTTTTTCACCATGCCCCTTATTCATCCGGTCCGCATGGATATCCGCCCGGTGAGGATATCCATCAGGATTACCAGTCGGGTGTCCCCGTCCGGATGCTCACGCCGCTTTTTATGAAATATGGTGTGGATGCCGTCATTTCCGGGCATGATGAAATGTGGGAACGATCAGAAGTGCCGGGATTGGAGATGGATCCTGACGGAGAGGGAAAAGAGCATACCATTCATTTCTATGATGTGGGTATGGGAGGCGATGGACTGAGGGGCCCGTACGAGGGGACCGACAATCCTTTCCAGCGATTCCTCGTTCACAGGGATGTTCCCGAAATCTGGCAGGATGGGATCCTGGTGGATGGGGGCAAGCATTACGGTCACCTGGAGGTGAATATTTTTCAGGTGGATGGGGATACCTGGCAGGCCGTTCTCGAACCGGTGTATGTATTCCCGAAATTCAGTGAGCAGGACAGTACCTATGCTGCGTATGAGAGAAGGGTGTATGACGACCGGATCATACTGACGGGTTCCTCTGGTGGGACGGTGCACCAGAAAGACCTGACCCCCAATATGCTGTTATCCGCATGCTATCCCAATCCTTTCAGTGAGAAAACCTTCATCGAATATGTGCTCCGCCTGCAAACTGACGTGAGGATCGGAATTCATGATCTGCAGGGAAGGTTGGTGCGCGTCATCGAAGAGGGTTTCAGGGAAGAGGGTGTTCACCACTCAGCATGGGATGGCAGGGACGGAACCGGGCGGCAATGAGCCCCGGTGTCTATTACTATCGTCTGGAGACCGGTCCGGGTACAATCATGACCGGCCGGATGGTGCTGCTGCGCCAGCGCTGATGGGATCAATAGGATACAGGATTGTTCAGCATCGG
>DSEO01000264.1 GCA_011056635.1 Bacteroides sp. | reverse complement strand
GGAGCAGGCCGGTTGTTGAGGTCCAGACCCACATTCAGCATATACTCGTTGTACTGTTTCCAGCCCACGAAGAATTTGCCATTCACCGGGACGGGCTGTGAGAACCGGTACCTGACGAACCCGTGCAGACTGCCGGCATACCGTGGTATGAGATCATGCTCATCCTCCCAGAGAACCTGTCCCGGCAAACCATCATCTTCAGCCCAGACCATCAGTTTAAAATAATAGCCCAGGTTCACCGAATCGTACAGCTGGTTGAAACAGATATCCACACCCCCGAGCAGGTCAGGCACGAATGCATGATATTTGATGGCCACGCTCCCGTTCCTTGTCCCCTGTCCCCTCAAACCGTAGCCGGCTTCGGCGGTCCCGTCATCATATGCATAATAGTCCCTGAAGACCTGGTCATGGAATACTGTGTCATTGACCTTGTAATCAAATTCATCAGTGCGGAGGGAAGCCTTCAGCCTGAAGACGGCCGAATCCCCCCTGTCAAAATTGAAAGGGTAATAGTTACCAAACATCACCGAAGTATCTTCCCCCGGGGGGATGTCCTGGGCGGTGGGAATCCCGGGGGTGTATGTCTCCTGGAACAGCATATCCCGGATGACCAGTGACCGGGTTACGTTCCTGGTAATGTTGTCATTGTTCCTGTAATGCACGGTGATGGACTCATCCATAACGGTATTGTGTGCCTGCTCGAAATGATCCCACGGCAGTGCGGTGAGATCCTTGAGAATGGAAGCTATGGGTGCGGTGATGGCTACATCGCTGATCAGGGTATCGGCGCGGTAACGGTTGCGGTCCAACTTCACATAATCCACATTCCAGTGATCCACGTTGGCCCTTTTATCCGGATAATCCTGGTTGCGGGGGAGACTGCCCCTGTTCCTGAACCTGAACCTGAACCCTTCCTGCAGGAACCGCTCCCCGGTCACCGGGATCATGGCGTATCTGAATGGATGGAGCGTATCGCCCGGAATGCGCCAGACATTGATCCACGCTTCGTCTGCGGGATCATAGAAATCCACCATGAGCGAGTCCTGCGGTTCAGGCCTGTCACCCAGGCCTTCCGGCTGGTAAAGAAAACTCAGATAAATGCTGTCTGAAGCAGGGTAATCCATATGCAGGGGCTGACTGGTCAGCTGGTCTGCCACAAAAGTGCCCGGATCGATCTCGGCATCCGGGTACATACTTCCGTCCCCGTCCAGGACATCCAGGGTGGCCACCCCGATGGTGACGGGATCTGCCCCGTAGTTCCTGTTGACAAACACATGTGCGTCGGCCCAGCGGCCGGTGTCGGGAAGACCGGTATATCCGGAAAAATCATCCATAAACGGAAGTTCCAGTATGACAGCATCGGCGGACTTCAGGAGCCCGGTCTCCCGATTGTCTGAGACTTGTCGTCCGGCTCCCCCGGTGTGAGGTTTCCCGAAGACGGGTGTGACCACCTCCTGACCGTGGAGCCCGGAAGAGATGATCAGGCAAATGCCACAGGATGTAATGATATGATAAAAGATCTTCATACGGTGCGTCCGGGTTTTAATCCAGAAAGACGGTATCGGGTTCCGGCAGCAGTGTCGAATCCAGGGACAGCCATATGTCCACTTCCATTCCCAGGTTCAATCTTTGAAACATTTCGAATTCAGGGTATTGTCTCCATACGACCGCCGAGGCACTGTCCTCCCCGTCAATCACGCTTTCGTCAAATGTGACAGCCCCGATGTTCAGGTAATGATCCATGATGATCTCCCTGGCTGTGGCCAGGTCAAGCCCGATCAGGTCCGGCACCCGGGTCGTTTCATTGCTCAATCCCATTCCCAGTACCAGGTCGATCACCGCATTTTTCCTGATCTCGCTGCCTGCAGTAATAACGGAGTCGTTGTGCTTTTGTTGCAGTACGTTGTTAACCGCATAATCAGGCCGGTATTCAATTTCACCCAGTGTCAGTCCCGCGTTCTGCAGAGCGAGCCTGGCCTGTCTTATGGAGAGTCCCACAAGCCGGGGCATGGAGACCATTTCAGGGTGGACCGCATTCAATGTCAGAAAAACCCTCCGGTTCTTCTTCACCTTCGATCCGGGCAACGGGTTCTGTTTGAGTACGGTTCCCCGCGGCATCTCCGAGGAGTAAACCGAATCCACAATTTCATACCTTAACTCGCGGGATGCGATGACATCTTCCACCTCTGCTTCGGTCAGTCCTGTCATTTCCGGGACTGAAATAGCCTGACCGTGATGGGTATAGATCTTCAGCCATACCAGCGTGACCAGCAACAGGATGATCCCGATCAGGACGGCCAGCATCAGGTGTTTCAGGAATGTTCTGGTAGTAAAAAATTTAAAGAAATCCATTTCAGGAATATTGTTTTAGTTGGACGGATTTACGAACATCATCTAGGGTTTATTGATCATCAGGCCGGTTTTTGTGATCACGGAGGCCTCCTGGTACACTTCATAATCCGTGTTGATCGCCCACAGATCATGGCGGGTTCCCTTCAGGATGTTTTCCGCTGCCAGCATCCCCATTAAGATACTGTGATCCTGATTGTTATACTTGTATGCCCCGTATCGTCCGATCACATGAAGATGTGCGATGGATGAAAGATATGTTTCCACAGGTTTCATGATTTCCCTGTAACCCCTGAAGTAGACCGGGTAACAGCGGGGGAGTCTTTCCACATGCCCTTCTGTCACATCTTCCCGGTCCACAAGACCCGTCTGTGCGATCTCCTCCATTGCCAGGGAGATCATACTTTCAGCATCCAGCGACCACAGTTCATCCTCAAAATAACACCAGTACTCCATACAGAGAATGGTGGATGCAGAGTCCCTGTATATTTGACTGACCCAGTTCCTGAAGTTGGTGACCCGGCCCATCTGCAGCGACTTTTCATGGATATAGAGCCACTGGTCCGTGAACAGATCGGTCCGTTCCACCCGGAGATAGACCAGGATCGTATTCCTGAACTTCAGCGATTTTGCATGGTCCGCCACAGAAGGCGGTACTTCAGGCAATTTTTCCACCAGAAGGGATATGGGCATGGAGGAAACGATGTGATCATATTTCCTGATCTCCCCGTTTTCCAGCTGCAACGAAATGACCTTCCCGTTCACCGTGATCACCCGCTCCACACCTGTACCGACCAGGATCTGTCCACCCCGCGATTCGATCATGGCCTGCATGGATTCATAGACCGACCCCGTACCTCCCGTGGGATAGGCAAACTGATCCACCAATGTGGCGTGTTTGTTCTTCATACCCTGGAAGAATGCATTCTTGATGGCTTCCAGGAGGGATAGTTTCTTGATGCGCTGGGCCGCGAAATCCGAATCCAGTTCGGTACAGGGAATTCCCCAGAGCTTCTCGGAATAAGTCTTGAAAAATATGCGGTAAAGCCGCTGGCCGAATCTGCTGGTGACCCATCCTTCAAATGTGGAAGTGTCCCTGGTTGGAGCGATGCGTTCTTTCATATAACTCAGGAGACACCGGGCAGCTTCCAGGAGGCCCAGTCCCCTCAGGGCATTGAAAGGGCGTATGGGATAATCAAAGAACTTTTTTTTGTAATAAATCCTGGTCTGCCGGTCCACGATTTCATAATGTCCCTGAACCACCTCCAGCCAGAGGGAATTGATCCGGGCATCGTGACTGAAAAACCGGTGGGGCCCAAGGTCCACCCGCTGCCCCCAGAGATCCATGGATTTCGACAGTCCGCCTACCCGGTCGCTTTTTTCGAACAAATCCAGGGTGTCCACCTCCTGGCCCAGCTGTCTGGAAATTTCATAAGCTGCAGTCATTCCCGCCGGTCCGCCTCCGATCACCGCAATTCTCATAAGTCAATCATATCAGTATTCCCATAAAACGTTACTGGATCTTTCTTAATTGTGACCTGACGTGGCTGGCCATTTCCGTATCTCCGTAATATTCGTATACCTGGGCAAGCTTTTCATATGCTGCAGTGAACCTGCCGTTGTATCTGATGGCCAGTTTGAAATTTTCGATGGCATTGTCCCTGTCATTTTTCAATCCGTAACAGAGCCCCAGGTTATAATAACCCGAGGAGAACTTGTAATTGGACCTGATGGCTTCATTGATGATCCTGATGGCTTCGTCAACCAGGGATTCATCTCTTTTGAGATCCGCTTCAAGCAGGTAGGTGTAACCCTTTGCATTCAGGGCCTTGTCGTACTGCGGATAGATCTTCAGCAGCCGGTCCGCCGCCGCCCTGGCCTCCTCAAAACGGAAGAACACCGAATAGGCATTGATGATCTCCAGGTTGGCAGCTTCGTTGGTGGGATCGTATGCAATGGCACTTTCCAGCAGCTGCACGGAACGGCTCAATTTTCCCGGATTGTCTTCCCTGATCCCCTGGGCAAGAAGTTCCGAACCGTAATGATCGTCCCTGTTCTTCCTTTCCACGATTGCAGCAACCGCCACATCGTCCACCCGGATTTCATGGATGGTGTTCTTCGGGGGCCATAATCCGTTATTCAGCTGAAAAGGGTGGATATAGTTGCAGTAAAGGATGGCATAATCCCAGTCATATTTCCCGCGATCGTAATACCTGCTGTAAAACGTTTCCACGCGGTCGGTCTCATCCCTGAAATAATAACTGATATCCGCATTGCTGACCACGCGCAGGGGCCGGTCTGAACGGGTCTCCGCCTCAGGCAGTATGTGACTGATGAAATAATCGGAAGCCGGGCCGAGGCTGTTCATATAATAGTCGGTCTCATAAGTACCGTAGGCATGGTTGATCCCCCCGGACCATTCGTTGTAGTATATATAGGTATTGGGGTGGTTGCGGATGATGTGCCGGAGCGGATGGAACATTCCTGCGGCCACCACCAGGGTAAGGACAAGCGTGGTCCATCGTTTCCTGCTTAAGCGGAAAAAGGAAGCAATGGCCAGGACCGAGAGTGCAAGCATCGGGGGATAGACGAACATCAGATGCCTCCATCCTCCGTAAACATTGGATTCCCTGATGATAACGAATACCACGGGGAAACCCACACAGAACCAGAGCAGGAAATACCAGAATCCCAGCCGTTCCTTCTTTTGGAAATACCAGGAAAAGACAGATGCCAGCCAGCCCACGAGGATGAGGATTGGTACCGTAAGGAATATGTTCCTGGGGATATAATGCCAGGGCAGCCGGTCCGACCATTGCAGCACACCGTCATACATGACACGGAGCGAGACCTGGATGTTCGACATGATCTTGAAGGACTGGATGGGATGGTTCACGATGTCCTGCAAAGCGTAGGGCCAGGTGAGCAGGCTGAGTATGTATCCAACGGCCGAGATCAGGACCAGGGTGAGCAGTCCCCGCAGCGCAAACCTCCACCAGCCGGACGATAAAAATTTCCAGGGCCATTTGTGCAGCAAAAGGTAAAGCCCTGCAAACATGAAGAGATAGGGAATGAGTACCAGCCCGCCAATCCGGATCCCGTTGGTCCAGCCAATGCCCACAGCGATCCAGATGGCTGACCATATGCTGATGCGGGGAAGCTTTCTCAGGAACAGGACGATATGGTAGATGGTGAAGATATAGCCAAGGGCAAAGGGGACATCCAAAGGATTGTTGTATGCGTGCCCCAGGAAACGGGGCGACAGGAACATCAGCAGCAAGGCAAGCCACCCCGCACCATAGCCCGCAAAGAGCCTGACGAGAAGCGCTGTGACCAGCATGGTGGCCGCGCCTGTGATGGCCACCATCACATGCCTGGCTTCATAGGGGTTCTCCTCCAGGTTCAGGAGGCGGATGATCAGGTAGGTGAAAAAGTCAAATGATTGTCCGTAGTAATTCAGTTTATGATGCGGATCATCCAGGGCCGAAGGATCATCTTCCGTAAAATACCGGTACACCTTGACGGCGTGCTGGTGATGCTTCTCATCATCTCCGGAAAGTCCGGCATCAAGGCTCAGGATGGGAAGGATGATGAAAATTGCCAGGGCGGTCAGAAAGAATGCCAGCCGGAACAGGGGATGCTCTTTGATGAAAAACAGATTCCTCAGGGAAGGGACCCGGGTTTCCCTCACGGGTATTGTGGTATTCCAGGCGAGGGCGAGCTTCATTTTTTCCGGGAACCGGGATCCCCTGCTGCTGTCTTCCCCGAAGGGAGCGTCCTGGTGAATGACCACCTCCTGTTGCCTGAAATCCAGTTTTTTCAGAACCGCCCTGATCATTTCCGTATCCAGAGGCTCTTTCAGAAGGGAGAGTGAAAAGATGTACTGCAATACGGCTGCAGGCAGTATGAGTCCCCCTTTCACGGTTTCTTTTTTCCCTTCGAACAGGATCTCATGATAGACTTTCTGCCCCGGTTCCTCCGGAAGCGAAAGCTGCAAGAATTCGTTGGGATTGATTTCCCTGACCAGGGGCGCAGCGTGCAGAATGACCGCATACCCTTTCCCGAAACGCGAGCAGACCGTCTCGTCTTTCAATTGTTCCTCCTGAATGTAGGTTACAGGTCCGGTTGATTCCTCCGGAGGGGTGGGATCCCTGTGCAGTGCAAAGATCTGAAAGCGGGATGAGAATTCTTTCCTGATCTTTCCTGAGAGGCCTGTCAGATACCCGGGGGTGATCCCGCTTATGCTGGGATCGGGAAATACAAAACTGAAGGCAGGCTGCGAACCGGAAGGGGAGTGGCTCCCTGGTTTCTTCTTTCCGTGTTGAATGCCTCTGGCCATGATATGGTTGCTGGGTAACCCTGCCAAATTACAAATAATCAGGCCGCCTCACAAATGATTGGGAGACGGCCGTGTGTATCAGGGTGCTGACCCTTTATTTACGCTTTATGCCTCGGTTCGTCGGAAACCGTTAATTTTTTGCGGCCTTTCTTGCGCCTGGATGCAATGACATTCCGACCGCTTGCAGTGGACATCCTTTCCCTGAATCCGTGCTTGTTCTTCCTTTTCCTTCTGGATGGCTGAAATGTTCGCTTCATGACTCATCTTGATTTAAGAATGCAAAAGTAGTCATTTTTTTAGATAGACAATCTTTTTGGTTGAAAAAAAAGGCTCGTCGAAAAGCAGGGAGACGGGTATGATTTCCACCCGGTCCCTGAACCGACCCAGTTCGTTTTCCAGGTCTCCGCCCTTCAGGATGATCATGCCATTGGGAGGACTGCCTTTCTCTCCCGGAACAAGCAGCTTCCGGCTCCACTGGCTGAGCCGGGAGAAAGAAGTTACGGCCCGGGATACCGCATAGTCGAATGTACGATCGAGATTTTCCACCCTGGACTGGCGAGCGGATGCATTTTTCAGTCCCAGTGCATGGATGAGTTCCCGCACGATCTTGACCTTTTTCCCGATGGAATCGACAAGCAGGAACTGAACCCGGGGAAATATCACCGACAGGGGGATCCCCGGGAAACCTCCGCCGGTTCCCAGATCCACAACGGAACAGCCGGGATGAAAGCTGAAAGTTTTCGCAATGGCCAGTGAATGGAGAATGTGTCTTTCTTCCAGGTGGGGAATATCCTTTCTTGAGATCACGTTCACCTTTCGGTTCAGTTCCGGTATAAGCGCCAGAAGCTGCCGGAACTGGAGATCCTGTGCGTGCTCCAGATCCGGAAAGTATTTACGGATCAGATCCATCGCTCAGGGTTTTTCCTGCGAGCGGTTCAGAATATTCAGCAGCAGTTCGCGCGCCCTGAAAAGCTGTGCCTTCACCGTGCCGATGGGAATATCCATTTCTTCGGCAATCTCCTCATAGGAATACTCCTTGAAATAACGAAGTTCCACCAGTGTCCTGTAGCGGGGTTTCAGCCGGGAGACAACCTCCCTCATGCGCAATACTTTCTGCTGGATGATCATGGTGGATTCCGGGTCGGGAGAATCCGACTGGATCAGGGAGGAAGGGGAGAGGGTTTCTTCGCCGTCCATGGACTGGTCGAGGGACACATGACTGGCCCTTTTTTTCCTGATGAAATCTATGCAATTATTGGTCGCGATTTTAAACAACCAGGTGCTGAATGCAAAATTGGGTGTATACTGGTCAATATTCTTGAAAGCTTTCCCGAAGGCCTCAATGGTCAGGTCCTCCGCGTCAGTGGGACTGTTCACCATTTTTAGCAGCATGAAATAAATGGCGTCCCGGTAACGGCCCAGCAATTCACCATATGCCAGCTGATCCCCTTTCCTGGCTTTATCCACCAGATGGATATCCTGTTGCGCCTTGAGGGAAAGGTTTTCGTTTATTTCCATGACTGATACCTGGTAATAAATATGTTGCTGAACCAGATCACTCCCAGCAGGACCGGCAGGAGTGGATCGAACAGCAGCGAAGGTAGCAATAAATCCCTTTCATCCAAACGCTTCATTCCTAATTTGAACACCAGGAGTTTCACTGCCGTCAGCACTCCGAATGCCATCAGCAAATGCCATTTCCAGGGGGACAGGATGCAGGCGGCAACCAGGGTTGCATACAGCAGGAACCTGCTGAACAGCTCCCCCGCAAGCCTGATTCTGGAAGCAGTCCGGTAATGGTTGCCGGCGGACAGGTGCCGCTGCTTCTGTTTGACCCATTCACCGAAAGAAGTTTCGGGAACGGAGACGGTGTGACTCTCTTTGCTGAGCTCCACAGCCGTATTTTTACCTGTGGCGGTTTCATTGACAAAGAGATCGTCATCACCCGATGCAAGGTGGTAATGGCTGGCAAAACCCCTGTTTTCGAAAAAGAGCGATTTCCGGTAGGCCAGGTTCCTTCCCACGCCCATGTAAGGCTTGCCAATGATGGCAAATGAAAAGTACTGGATCGCCGTAAAGACCGTTTCATAACGGATCAAACAGTTCAGCATTCCTTTCCTCTTCTCGTATTTTCCGTAGCCCAGCACGATCTTCCGCTCCCCGGAAAGGTTCGAAACCATTTTCCTGAGCCATTGTCCGGTTACCGGAGAACAATCCGCATCCGTGAGCAGCAGGAGATCGTATCTGGCCGATTTGATCCCCACTGTCAGGGCCAGTTTTTTCCCGTGACTGAATTTGTCATTGCATGGGATCGTGGTGTACCGGAGATGCCTGTAACGGGCAGAAAACCTGGCAAGTACATCTTCCGTGTCATCGGTGGAGGCGTCATTGACAACCACCACTTCATACTCCGGGTAATCCTGTTCAAGCACAGTGGGAAGGAATCGTTGAAGATTCTCCGATTCGTTCCTGGCGCAGATGACCACGGAAGTCCCCCGGCCTGTATTCCTTCTTTTCGGCTGGCGGTAAAGGGGCAGTCTGAGATAGACCATCAGGTAGTAACCCATCTGGACCAGCAAGGAGACGAGAAAGACGGCAATCAGAAACCACTGCATGGATTGCGGAATATCACGAGGCAATGATAGAAAAGAAAACCCAGAATTTCAACAATTGATTATCTTTGGCAGATCATGTTTTTTCCATGAATTTTGAGATCTTACACAGGGATCCTGCAAGTCATGCCCGGGCCGGGATCATCAGGACGGATCACTCCGAGATCGAGACACCGGTCTTTATGCCTGTGGGTACAGCCGGCAGCGTGAAAGGGATACACCGGAGAGAACTGTTGGAGGATCTCAACGCCCCTGTGATCCTTGGCAATACCTATCATCTTTATCTTCGGCCCGGTACGGAGATCATCAGGGGGGCCGGGGGTCTGCACCGGTTCATGAACTGGGACCGTTCCCTGCTCACCGACAGCGGAGGATACCAGGTTTTTTCCCTTTCAGCAAGCCGCAGGCTGACAGAGGAAGGGGCTCATTTCAATTCCCATATCGACGGATCCAGGCACCTTTTCACCCCGGAAAGCATTGTGGATATTCAAAGGGAGATCGGTGCGGATATGATCATGGCATTCGATGAGTGCACCCCCTGGCCCTGTGATGCAGCGTATGCCGGGAATTCCATGGAACTGACCCATCACTGGCTTGACCGGGGGCTGGAGCGGTTTGGGTCCACTGATCCTTTGTACGGTCACAGCCAGTCTTTTATTCCCATCGTCCAGGGGAGCGTTTTCAGAGACCTTCGCATCAGATCGGCCGAATACATTGCCGGAAAATTCGCGGAGGCCAATGCCATCGGGGGGTTATCCGTGGGAGAACCGGCCGAGTTGATGTATGAGATGATCGGGATAGTCAACGGGATCCTGCCCGAAAACAGACCCCGGTACCTGATGGGTGTGGGCACTCCTGTCAATATCCTGGAGGCGATCTCGCTGGGCATTGACATGTTTGACTGTGTGATCCCCACCAGGAACGGAAGGAACGGTATGCTGTTCACACGCGAAGGGATCATCAACATCAGGAATAAAAAGTGGATGGATGACTATTCGCCCATCGACAGTGAAGGGACCTGCTATGTGGATACGCAATATTCCAGGGCCTACCTGCGTCATTTAATCATATCCGGAGAATTGCTGGGCGCACAGATCGCGAGCCTCCACAACCTCGCATTTTATCTCTGGCTGGTAAGAAGTGCATTTCACGAAATAAGAAGGGGAACATTCAGTGCATGGAAGGAAAAGATGATACCCGGTTTAAGTACAAGGTTATAAGGTTTTTGGGACTAAAGATCCTGGATATTTACATCATCCGGAAATATCTGAGTTCCTTTATCCTGGCCATCGTCCTGATCCTTTCAATCGTGGTGATTTTCGACCTGTCGGAAAAGATCGATGATTTCATTGAGAATGGGGCGAAGTTCAGGGAGATCCTCTTTGAATATTACCTCAATTTTATCCCCTATTTCGCCGTACTTTTCAGCTCCCTTTTCGCCTTCATAGCGGTGATTTATTTTACATCGAGGATGGCCTACAATACGGAGATCATTGCCATCCTCAACAGCGGTATGAGCTTCAGGCGACTCCTGTTACCCTATTTCATCTCGGCGATGATCATTGCGGGGGCTGCATTCTGGCTCAGCGACAGGGTGATCCCGAAAGCCAACAGGATCAAGCTGGATTTTGAGGAAAAGTACATCCACAGGCGTCCCGTTCGTTTTAAGACCAAGAATTTCCACCGGCAGATCGAACCCGGGGTATATGTTTACCTCAAGAATTACAGCAACGTCTCCAAGGTGGGTTATGATTTCACCATCGAGAAATTTGAGGATGGAGAGCTGGTCTCAAAAATGTTCGCTGACCAGATCAGGTGGGATACAGCTTCAGAGAGATGGTCTGCCCGGAGGTATTATATCCGGACCATCGACGGATTGAAAGAGACCCTGGAGGAGGGCAGGATGATCGATACGGCCCTGAATATTCACCCGGATGATTTCCAGATGCGGCTGAACATTGTTGAAACCATGAGTCTGAAGGAACTGGACGATTTCATCAGACAGCAGCGGATGCAGGGGGAGACCAACGTGACCGCTTACCAGATTGAGCGGCAGAACAGGATCTCTTTCCCCTTTACCACCTTCATCCTCACCCTGATCGGGGTGGCGGTTTCCAGCCGGAAATTGCGAGGGGGGATCGGGTTCCAGATTGCCATCGGCGTGGTGATCAGTTTTTCCTATATCCTTTTCACCCAGTTTTCCAAGCAATTTGCCATCGGAGGATTGCTGCCGGTGATGCTTGCTGTCTGGTTGCCCAATATCCTCTTCCTGATCGTGGCTGTTTACCTTCTCCGGCTGGCTCCCAGGTAGGAAAATATTCTCCGGCGGCATGGAAACAGCTTTTTTTTGTAAGATTGTAGCTCCAAATCAAAACCTGGTCCTATGGCCTCAACGAAGAAGATTCAGGAATTAAAGAAGCGCCGTGAAGAAATTTTACGGGGCGGCGGAGAGATCGCCATCCAGAAACAGGTGGCCATGGGTAAAATGACTGCCCGGGAACGCATCGTGAAATTGCTCGACAGGGGATCTTTTAACGAGTACGATCTCTTCGTGGAACATGAAGCACGCGATTTCGGAATGGACGGGAAAATACTTCACGGAGACGGAGTTATCACGGGTACCGGCACCATCGGAGGGAAACCTGTTTGTATCTTCGCGCAGGATTTTACCGTGGCCGGAGGTTCACTGGGCTTCATGCACGCCAGGAAGATCACCAAAATTATGGACCACTCCCTGAAGATGCGGATGCCGCTGATCGGGATCAACGATTCGGGGGGGGCACGGATCCAGGAAGGGGTCAACTCCCTGGCCGGTTACGGGGAGATCTTTTTCAGGAACACCCTGGCATCGGGAGTGATACCGCAGATCTCCGTGATTCTGGGACCCTGCGCGGGAGGTGCCGTTTACTCACCCGCCCTGACCGATTTTGTATTCGTGGTGGAGAACATCTCCAAAATGTTCATCACCGGGCCCGAAGTGATCAAGACAGTCCTCGGGGAAGATATCACCATGGAGGAGCTGGGGGGTGCCAGGGTGCACAGTGAGATCACCGGGAATGCACATTTCTTTTCCGAGAGTGAAGATGAGTGTTTCGAACAGATCAAGGTGCTGCTCAGCTATCTTCCCTGGTCCAATTCGGATGTGCCCGACAGGAAGGAAATGCGGGAACCCATGAAAAAGTTCAACATATCCAAGATCGTTCCGGCTGATCCCAGGCAACCCTATGATGTGCGCAATGTGATCCGGTCGGTTACCGACGGCTCGGACTTCTTTGAGATCCAGAAACGCTGGGCCGCGAATATCGTCATCGGATTCGGGACAATGAACGGCCGCACGGTTGGCTTTGTTGCTAACCAGCCCTATGTCCTGGCAGGAGTGCTGGATGTGGACTCTTCCGATAAGGCAGCCAGGTTTATCCGGTACTGTGATGCATTCAATATACCCATTGCGACTTTCGTGGATCTGCCGGGATATCTGCCGGGGGTGGACCAGGAACATGCAGGGGTCATCAGGCACGGGGCGAAATTGCTTTATGCCTACAGCGAAGCCACGGTCCCGAAGATCACTGTGATTCTGAGAAAAGCTTACGGAGGCGGCTATATCGCAATGAATTCCAGACACCTGAGGGCTGATTTCGTATTTGCATGGCCCGATGCCGAAGTGGCGGTCATGGGGCCCGAGGGAGCGGCAAATATCATTTTCAGGAAGGAAATCGCCGCTGCTGAAGATCCGGAAAAAATGCGTCGCCAGAAGGTCCAGGAATACAGGGAGAAATTTTCCAACCCCTATGTGGCTGCGGCAAAAGGATACATTGATTCGGTGATCGAACCGAAAGAGACCCGGAAAGCCCTGCTGCATGCCCTGGAGGTTTCCGGTGAAAAGCGTGTGGGCATGCCTGCCAAGAAACACGGTGTTCCACCCTTTTAACAGATCATCATGCCCAGTCAAAAACATGCATCCAATTCGACCCGGTCCGGCCAGGAGCGGTCATCCCGCAGTCATCCGGCCGGGGATCCTCCCCTGGAGGAACTGGAGATCGGCATGTCCAAATACCTCACCCGGCTCACGGATAAATTCAGGAACAGGAAAGTCTGGGAAAGACCTGAACCCTGCAAGGTACTGGCATTCATTCCGGGGACCATACAGAAAATTATGGTAGAGGAGGGTATGGAAGTCCATGAGAAAACCCCGCTGCTGATTCTCGAAGCCATGAAAATGTACAATGAGTTGTTATCGCCCCAGCACGGGGTGATTGAAAAGATCCATGTGGCTGAAGGGGACAGGGTGGCGAAAGGCCATTTGCTGCTCGAGTTCAGACAGGTGTAAGCGCACATCCGGCACCTCCCTTCCAGATCGCAAAATGATCCAGTGCATCCGGGAGTGAAGGAGGTTTTCTGAAGAACCCGTAAACCGAGGAACCGCTTCCGCTCATGGAGGCATAGAGTGCCCCCGCCTGGTATAATCCTTGCTTCAATTCCTTCAGTAAAGGGTGCCTTTTGAACAAAGGAACCTCAAAATCATTCACGATCAGATTTCTCCATTTTTCGATGGGTTCACGGATCAGGGTTCCCAGGTGTGCCTCCGGTGCGGCGGGTTGAATCTCACGGTATGCTGCTGCAGTTGAGACATGGATTCCGGGATTCAGCAGGACCAGGTAAAGATGTTCGAGGCGGAGACTGAGCGGTGTGAGCCTTTCACCCCTTCCCTCCACCATCATGGTCCCCGCCCGAAGGAAGAAGGGGCAGTCGCTACCGACCGAAGCTGCCAGCTCTTCCAGTTTATGTTCGGGTAACGGTCTACCTACCAACATGTTGATCCCTTTCAACGTGGCGGATGCATCGGAAGAACCTCCTCCCAGTCCGGCACCCACCGGGATCTGCTTATGCAGGTGCAGGCGAAGGGGAGGGAGGGGATTCATGTTTCCATACAGTTCACATGCACGCATGCAGAGGTTATTCTCCCTGGAGGCACCCGACGGTATTCCGGAGTCTGTGAATGTGATGCCCCTGTCCGAATCCTCCGTCTCCATGATCTCGATCAGGTCGTACAATCCGACCGGATGCATGACCGACTGAAGATCGTGATAGCCGTCATCCCTCCGCCGGGTAATCAGAAGTCCGATGTTGATCTTGGCAGGTGAAAACAGGATCATAGGTTGTAAAGATATGGCATTTTTCAACATTTGTTAATGATAACTTCGAACCAGGTGTTTACAATTACACCGGGGTGATCCCCACTTGGTCGGGGTGGTTTCTTACCTTTATCAACCCAAAAAAACCCCATGGCCAAGCAACAGGGAAGCATACCCGGAAGAAAGACTTCCATCGCGCTGGATTACGGAAAAATACCACCCCAGGCGCTGGATCTGGAGGAAGCTGTTTTGGGGGCGATCATGCTTGAAAAGGATGCGATTTTTTCTGTGCTTGATATCCTGGAGCCGGCCAGTTTTTACAAGGAAGCGCATCAGCAGATCTATGAAGTGGCCCAGACCCTTTCACAGCAGGAGAAGCCGATCGACCTGCTGACTGTCACCGAAGCGCTTCGGAAACTGGAAAAACTGGAGCAGGTGGGGGGAGCGGTCTATATTGCCCAGCTGACCTCCAGGGTGGGTTCGGCCGCTCACCTGGAATATCATGCCAGGATCGTTGCCCAGAAATACATTCAGCGGGAGCTGATCAGGGTCTCTTCGGAAATCCAGGAAAAAGCGTTTGATGAAGGGTCGGATGTGGATGATCTGCTTGATTTCTCGGAGCGGGAACTGCTGAATATTGCCGAGGGACACATCAAAAAGGAAACGGTCAGGATCGATAATCTGCTGAAATCTGCCATCGAACAGATTGAGGAGGCGGGAAAACGGGAGGACAGCCTGAGCGGGGTGCCTTCGGGGTTTACCAGGCTTGACAGGCTTACTTCGGGATGGCAGAAATCGGATCTGGTGATTGTGGCTGCCAGGCCTTCCATGGGGAAAACCGCATTTGTGCTGTCCATGGCAAGAAATATGGCTGTCGATCACAACCGGCCCGTAGCTTTCTTCTCCCTGGAAATGTCTTCCATCCAGCTGGTTAACCGCCTGATCATCGGGGAAACCCAGCTCTCTTCCGCCAAGATACGCACGGGAAGACTGGAAAATTATGAATGGGAACAGCTGGAATACAAGATCAAGGACCTGGAGAAAGCTCCCATCTACGTGGATGACACCCCGGCCATCTCTATATTTGAGTTCAGGGCAAAATGCCGGCGCCTGAAGCAGAAGTATGATATCCAGGCGGTGGTGATCGATTACCTGCAGTTGATGACCGGGCCGCGAGAGTCCTCCGGAAGCAGGGAGCAGGAGGTCAGCAGTATTTCAAGATCCCTGAAAACAGTGGCCAAAGAACTGGATATACCGGTCATTGCCCTCTCCCAGCTGAACCGGAGTGTGGAAATGCGGTCGGGCAACAAACGGCCCCAGCTTTCCGACCTGCGCGAATCGGGAGCCATTGAGCAAGATGCCGACCTGGTAATATTCATTCACCGTCCCGAATATTACGGTCTGGATGTGGATGAGGAAGGAAATTCCCTGAAGGGGATCGCAGAGATTATACTTTCCAAGCACAGGAACGGTCCTGTGGGGGATGTGCAACTGAAATTCATCAGGGAATATGCCAAGTTTGTGGACCTGGATGACACGCTGGCCATGGTGGTGGATGAAAACGGAACCGCACTGGCCACTTTTCAGTCAAGGATCAATCAGGAGGGAAATAAAAAGGGATTATCAGAGGACGATATGGAGGCCAACAATGGTTTTGATGACTCCATACCGTTTTAATTACTCTGTCCAGGCAGCTGTCATCCAATCTTCTACAGACACTTCTTCCTCTGCCGGGCCCGTTTCGAAGGGGGTGATCATCCAGTCTTCTATGGCTATTTCATGATCCTCCAGGCAATCCGGGAAGGGGATAGCCATCCAATCTTCCACAACTACCTCATTATCAGTCACTCCTTCCTCGAAGGGAGCGGCCATCCAGCCTTCCACGGTTAATGCATCTTCCGATACGCCTGTCTCAAATGGCGTTCCCATCCACTGCTCCACCCTGAGATCCGATTCGAAAACCACTTCGGCATGATCCACCAGGATGGTCCTGGAGATAACCGGTGCCTCATAGACATCTCCTGATACAAGATCGATGGCCCAGCTGTGCAGATCGGATATCCAGATTTCAATCCGGCCGCGTTCGCTTTGAAAATCCACGGTGAGATATTCCACTTTCTGGTTCCGGTTCGGAAACAGCCTGTCCTTTATTCCTTCAAAAAGCGTATGATCTTTCGATCCGAAAACCTGTCCGTTTGCAGAGGTGGCCATTGCGACCAGAAGTATGCCGGTGAATAATTTCGTTGCTTTCATAACTGCACTGCTTTTTTCTTGTTCGTGAATACTTGATCAATTCGCATGCCAAACCTTGTAATAAACAGATAATAAGATATATATAGTACAAATTGGGAATTGTTAAAAATGTTTCTTTGTGAACGGAAACGAGACATGGGTGTCCGGATCCGTACATGGGTCCTTTACGCCGGATTTGGGAGGGCACCTGTAAAAAGTATTGTTGATGTTCTGCTCCCGGGATGCATCCTTTCACCCCGGCCGTTGTCTTTTGAGTTGAAGATAATCGGTATGTTTGAACAAAATCGGCAAATTATGAAAAGAGGATGGATCATATGGGGGACCGGCGTCATCATGGCCGCCCTCACAGGTTGCTACTTTGACGGCCCATGTATTGACGGAACCGGGCCGGTCATCAGTGAGATCCGTGTAACTGAAAGTTTTTCTGCGGTTACGAATACGGGTTCGTTCAGGGTGCAGGTTTTCCTCTCGGACAGTTGCAGTGTGGAGGTAAGGGCACAGGAAAATCTTTTACCCCTGATAGAGACCTATGTGTCAGGGAATTCCCTGATCATCAAGACGAAGACCGGTACCTGTATCGGTCCCGCCTCTCCCATGGTGATCCATGTCACGCTTCCTTTCATCGAGGAGCTGAAGCTCACGGGGTCGGGGAACCTGGAACTGGATGAAGCAGCGGGTGATTTTTTTGAATGTGCAAATTCAGGTTCGGGTTCTGTCCATGTGGGCAGGGTAGCGGCCGGGGAGATGGTCATCGGTAATTCGGGATCGGGAACCATTTTCGTGGATGAGTCCGACGTGGAGGAGGTAACCCTTGTGCAGTCAGGATCGGGAATTATCGAGGCGGCCGCAGTGTACGGCTCGTCTGATGTGTCCGTCCGTCACAGCAGTTCCGGCAGGGTCAGATCCACCATCGTGGATGGGATCCACGTCAGCGGGATATTGAGCGGATCGGGCAGGATCGATCTTACGGGCGGGTCGGATGAGGCAGATTTCACCCTCAGCGCATCAGGGCGGATCGATGCCCTGGAATTGATGGTGGCAGAGGTAAAGGCTACCAATTCCGGTTCCGGAAACATCCATGTGTATGCCACGGAATCCCTGGAGGCCACCATCATCGGATCGGGTGATATTATATACAGGGGAGACCCGGTCATCAGTTACAGGATCACCGGATCGGGAGATTTGGTGCATTATTGAAGATCATTGACGGCCTGCACCCTCTACCACGATCACGATCTCTCCCCTGGGGGCGTTTTCCCCGAAGTGGGCGACCAGCTCTGCCAGGGTCCCCCTGATGGTTTCTTCATGGACTTTTGTTAGTTCCCTGGAAACGGAAGCCTTTCTTTCTGCTCCGAGGGTCTCGAGCAATTGCTGCAGTGTTTTGCACAGCCTGAAAGGCGATTCATAAAAGACCATGGTCCGCGGTTCCCGCAGCAGTTCCCCGAGTCTTTTCTGCCTGCCTTTTTTATGGGGCAGGAATCCTTCGAATACGAAACGGTCAGATGGGAGACCCGAGTTCACAAGGGCCGGGATGAAAGCAGTGGGCCCGGGAAGTGTTTCAATCTCTATTCCCGCTTCGATGCATTTTCTCACCAGCAGGAAACCGGGGTCCGAAATGCCCGGTGTGCCTGCGTCGGTGACCAGCGCGATGGAAGTTCCTGCAAGCAGTTCCCGGATGATCCCGTCCAGCGTCCGGTGTTCATTGAACTGATGGTGTGAACGGACAGGCTTGCTGATATTCAGGTGCCTGAGAAGGATTCCGGTCTTCCGTGTATCTTCTGCCAGCACAAGGTCCGCCTTCCCCAGGATCTCCACCGCCCTGTAGGTGATATCACCCAGGTTACCGATGGGCGTGGGGACAAGGTATAATGCGGACATGTTATCTTCGGAACTTCCGGTTGATCAGCTTCTGCAGGATGCTCACTCCCTCATGTTCCATCTGGCCGGGAAAACGTTCCCCGATGATCAGGGAGGTATCTTCATAACTGGCGGCACTGTCGAGCTGGTCAAGCAGGGACCGGAATCCGCTGGCATCCCCGTTAAATAGTTCCCGGATGATGAAAAACCTGTCGTTAATCCCGATACTGCGACTGATACTTTCAATGGGCTGGCCTTTGAGTTTGGTGTCCATATCATTGCCCCTCCTGGTGGCCATATTCTCATTGATGCTCGATTCGGTGCTGAATTTCTCGGCCAGGATCCCGGTCTCCTTCCTGGATCCGGTCTGCACTTCGGATTTTGATTTCTGTGAAGGCATTTTCCCCGTTTCCTGCACGGGAGCAATTTCCTCATGACCCGTTCCGCTCTGCGCAGCGATGGGTTCAGGCCTTTCAGCCACCGCCTTTTCACCGGTACCTTCCTGCCGGTCTTCTCCCGCACCCCGGGGTATGGGTGCATCTCCCGCATGCGAGCGGGGCTCACCCCGATGCTGTATCCGGTCCTCCCTGATCATGGTAAGTATCTCATATACATTCCGAAGTTTGGAAAGTGCAAGGTCCATTTCCAGCGCAGAGCCTTCCGGAGAATTTTGAAGGTTCACCACCAATTTTTCTATATCTTGTATATCTTTAGTCAATATTTCCAGGGTATACTTAATTTCCATCATGGTTCCACACATTTTGTCTTGAGGTCTGTACAAAACTAACGATAATCTTTTACATAATCTTATATCATGTTTCTGGAAAACACGGTTGAAAGTTATGGGGGAAAGGGCTGGATTGAGGTGATCACGGGGTCCATGTTTTCGGGAAAGACAGAAGAGTTGATCAGGAGACTGAAGCGGGCCAGGATCGCACGGCAGAAGGTGGAGATCTTCAAGCCCAGGATTGATGTCCGGTATTCCGAGGAAGCGGTTGTCTCCCACGATGAAAATACCATTCAGAGTACCCCGGTCGACTCTTCGGCGAATATTGTCCTGCTGGCGAGCGGAGTGGAAGTGGTGGGAGTGGATGAAGCCCAGTTCTTCGACAACGGGCTGATTGAAGTGGCCAACCAGCTCGCAAACAACGGTACACGTGTCATTATAGCCGGACTGGACATGGATTTCAGGGGGAAACCGTTCGGACCCATGCCGGGACTGATGTCCGTGGCGGAATACGTGACCAAGGTGCATGCCATTTGTGTGCGGTGCGGGAAACTGGCGAACTATACGCACCGGTTGTCAAAGGAAGACAAACTGATACTGCTGGGTGAAACGGAACTGTATGAACCCCTGTGCAGGGGATGTTTTCACCGGGCAATGAATGAAAAATAACAGCCGATGGAGTTTGAATTATCCATAGGGAATGCAGCGGGGCTCCTTCATGGCAGTGTCACCGGGAACGGGCAGGCGGTTTTCCGGAATCTGGCCGTGGACAGCAGGACACTTGCGCAAACGGAATTCACCCTGTTCGTTGCCCTTGTGGGTGACCGGCATGACGGGCACGACTACCTGGAGGAGCTTTATCGGAGGGGGATCCGTGCATTCCTGGTTTCACGTCTTCCCCGTGCGGACCGGTTTCCGGAGGCAGGATTCTGCCTGGTGGAAGATACATTGACGGCCATGCAGGAACTTGCCCTGGCAAGGCGCCGGGCATTCAATGGCATGGTTGCAGCAGTGACCGGAAGCAACGGGAAGACCATCGTCAAGGAATGGATTTACCAGTGTCTCCAGGACCAGACGCGCATATTCCGGAGCCCGAAGAGTTATAATAGCCAGGTAGGGGTGCCCCTATCCCTCTGGATGATCAGCGACAACCACGAACTGGCCCTCCTGGAGGCGGGGATATCCCGGCCGGGGGAAATGGCCAGGCTGGAGCAGACCATCCTGCCCGGGATCGGTCTCTTTACAAACCTGGGGACCGCCCATCAGGAGAATTTCAGGGACCTGGAGGAAAAGCTGCGGGAGAAGCTCATCCTGTTCAAAAATTGTGAAAAGGTGATCTGCAGATCGGATCAGGTTGTCGGGCAAAGGCCCCTGCTTGAATTTCTGGCGGAGATGAAACCGGAGGTGGTGGACTGGTCCCTGGGCGGGGAGGCGATCTACAGGTATATTCCCGGTAAGCGGGAGCCTTTCCACACGGAAATCACCATGCATGCCCCGGCCGGCGATGCATCGTTCCACCTGCCCTTCAGTGATGAGGCATCCATTGAAAATGCCCTGCATGCCCTGACCTTCATCCTGGAAATGGGGATCCCGCTGCATCAGGCCATTCATCGCATCGGAGAGATCGAACCGGTATCGATGCGGCTTGAGATGCTCCAGGGGATCCTGGGAAGCGTGATCATCAATGATGCATACAATGCGGATATCGGGGGACTGGCCTCGGCGCTGGACCTGATGAACCAGCAGGACAAGCAGAATGGGAAGGTGCTTATCCTGTCGGACCTTCTTCAGAGCGGGATGGCGGACAGGGAGCTGTACGGCGAGATCGCCAGGCTAATCGGGCAAAAAGGGGTCGATCATTTTATCGGTATCGGTCCGGCCCTGATGCGGCACAGGAAGAGTTTTCCCTGGCAGAGTCGCTTTTTCCCGGATACGGCCGACTTTGTCGAAAGGATGGATAAAACCTTTTTCAGGGATAAGACAGTGCTGATCAAGGGTTCCAGGAAATTCGGATTTGAACGCATCACCCGGGAACTGCAGCTCAAGACACACCAGACCCTGCTGGAAATAGACCTGAATGCCATGGTGCATAACCTCAATACCTTCAGGTCCATTTTAAAGGACGGAGTGAAAACCATGGTCATCGTCAAAGCCCTTTCCTATGGCAGCGGAAATGTGGAGATCGCCAATTTGTTGCAGTTTCACAAGGTGGAATACCTGGCCGTGGCGTTCATTGATGAGGGTGTTGATTTACGCAGGGCCGGAATTTATCTGCCCATCATGGTCATGAATCCCGACCCTTCGGGATTCGGACAGATGCTGGATTACCAGCTGGAACCGGAGATTTACAGTTTCGGGGGACTGCAGCGCCTGTTCGAGGTACTCCGTTACCGGGGAATGAAACAATACCCCGTTCATGTCAAACTGGATACGGGCATGCACCGGCTGGGTTTCATGGAGGATGAGATCGAAAGGTTGTTGCCGCTGCTGAACCGGGAAGCGTTCCGTGTGGTTTCGGTTTTTACACACCTGGCTGCCAGCGATGATCCGCTGCTTGACCGGTTTACGCGGGAACAGATCAGGGATTTCGACCGCATGACCGCTGTTTTTTCAGCAATGCTCGGGGAGCCCTATGCCAGGCATGTCCTGAACTCTTCCGGCATTGAAAGGTTCCCGGATGCACAGTATGAGATGGTCAGACTGGGGATCGGACTCCACGGGATCGGTAAGGATCCCGCATTGAAACCATCCAGTTCTTTCAGGACCCGTATTTCACAACTGAGAAAGGTGAAGGCGGGAGAAACGGTGGGCTATTCCAGGGCCGGCAAATTGGACAGGGAGAGTCTGATTGCCACCCTGCCTGTGGGCTATGCGGACGGGTTGAACCGTAAACTGGGCAACGGTGCGGGGAAATTGTGGATTGCCGGAACACTGGTTCCCACGGTGGGCAATATCTGTATGGATATGACCATGATCGATGTGACCGGGCTGGATGTGACCGAAGGACAGGAGGTGGAGATTTTCGGAAAACACCAGTCCGTTACCGAGATCTCCCGGCTGTGCGGTACCATTCCCTATGAGATGCTGACATCCATCCCTCCCCGGGTGAAAAGAGTATATTTGCAGGAATAGCTATGACGATTAAGATATCAGCGATCATCATCACCTTTAATGAGGAACGGAACATCCGGAGGTGTCTGGAATCCCTCACAGGGGTGGCAGATGAGATCGTGGTGGTGGACAGTTATTCAACCGACGCAACCGCGGAGATCTGCAGGCAATACGGGGCCCGTTTTATTGAGCATCGTTTTACAGGTCATATCGAACAGAAGAACTGGGCCATCCTTCAGGCAACCTATCCCCATATCCTTTCCCTGGATGCAGATGAGACCCTGTCGGACCTCCTGCGGGAATCGATCCTCCAGGTCAAGAAGAACTGGACACACGACGGGTACTATTTTAACCGGCTCACCAACTACTGCGGCAAATGGATCAGGCATACCAGCTGGTACCCGTCCAGGAAGCTCCGGCTGTGGGATGCAAGGAAGGGCATCTGGGGAGGTTTCAATCCACATGACCGGTTCTACCTGAATAAGGGGGCCTCCAGGCGGTTTCTGAAAGGGGACATTCTGCACTACTCCTACTACTCCCTCAGTGAACACCTGGAGAAGATGAACTCCTTTTCCTCCATTCTGGCCCGCTCTTATTTCGAGAGGGGCAGACAGGTTTACATTTCCAGCATCATCCTGCATCCACTCTGGCGCTTCATCAAGGATTTTATTCTGAAGACCGGATTCCTGGACGGGTATTACGGATTCATTGTCAGCGTAAACTCGGCCCACGAAGTATTTTTGAAATATGTGAAGCTGAGGAATATCTACACCGAGGAGAAAGAGAAACAAAAGAAGACCATCTGTTTTTTTAACAGCATGAACACCTGGGGAGGGGGGGAGAAATGGCACTTTGATGTGGCTTCCTATCTGGTGAAACAACATTACCGTGCCCTGCTCATATCCTCCCCCGGCAGTCCCCTTTCCCACAAAATCAAGGAGATCGGGATCAACGGTTATCCCATCCGCATTTCCAATCTCAGTTTTCTCAATCCCTTCAAGGTCTGGAGGATCGTCAGGATTTTCAGGAAAGAACAGGTAGGATCGCTGATCACCAATATTTCGGGCGATATGAAGGTGGCCAGCATTGCCGGGAAGATAGCCGGAGTGCCCAATATCATCTACCGCAGGGGGAGCGCCATCCCCATCAGGAACAGCGTCATCAACAGGTACCTCTTCAGAAAGGTGATTACCCGGATCGTGGCAAATTCCATGGAAACCAGGCGTACCATTCTGGTAAACAATGAGAAACTGGTGCCTTCAGAAAAGATCAGTGTGATCTATAACGGGGTGTATCTTTCCAGGTACCATATGGAAATTGAACCTGTTTACCGGGCAGAGCAGGGAGAAGTCGTGCTCGGTTCGGCAGGAAGACTTTCGGAAGAAAAAGGACACCTTTACCTGCTGGAACTCCTTCAGCTGCTTCGGGACAGCGATCACCGGTTCACGCTCCTGATCGCAGGGGAGGGGAGACTGAAGCACTGGCTGCAGAAGAAAGCCAGAAAACTCGGAGTGGACAAACAGACCCGCTTTCTCGGATTCGTGGAAGATATGCCCGCATTCTTCCGTTCCATTGATATTTTCCTGCTCTCCTCTCACTACGAAGGTTTCGGTTACGTGATCGCCGAAGCCATGGCCAGCAGGAAACCCGTAGTGGCATTCGATATCAAGTCTTCAGCCGAGATCATTGTCCATGGTGAAACGGGCTTCATCACAGAGCACAACAATGTCCGTGAGATGGCCCGGCGAGTGCTTGAGCTTGCAGATCACAGCTCACTTCGGGAACAGATGGGCGCCAACGGGAGGACCAGGGTGGAGGAAATGTTTTCATTCGAAAAGAGCAGAGAGGTGATCCGGGAACTGATCACCCGGTCGAACGGTCTCTGGTGAATTTCCAGCGTCGGTGTGACCACAGCCAGAGCTCTGGTTTTTCCCGGATCAGGTTCTCCAGGATCCGCACATGCGCATCGGTGATCTCGAAGGGTTTCATGGAGGAGGGGTTCTCACAGACCAGTTCATATTCGACCTCGTAATGTCCCCGCCTGACTTTCCTTACCTTAAGGAAGATGACGGCGGTATCCAGTTTTCTGGATAGCTTCTCCACCCCCAGGTAGAGGGGCGTATCCATACCGAGAAACGTGGTCCAGTACTGGATATGGCTTCGGACTGGCCGCTGGTCTGAGAGAAAAATAGTCAGGGCCAGTGCTTTGTCACGGCGGAAGTTCATCAGCTGCCGTGCAATCTTGTCCATGGGGACGAGGGTGGCTCCGAATTTCTCTCTGCTTCTCAGGACAAATCTGTCGAAATATTTATTTTTCAGGGGTTTGTATGCAGCGATGATCCGGTAGTCCGTGAGCAGGCCAATGGTGGCCAGGTATTCCCAGTTCCCGTAGTGGGCTGTAACGCCAATTACCGGTTTCCCCTTGTTATAAAGTGTTTCCAGCAATTCGGGGTTCCTGAATGAAATCCTGGACAAAGCCTGTTTTTCATTGAAGAACAGGGAGACGGCCAATTCCAGGAGCAGATCGCACAGATGATGGTAGAATTTCCGGGCAGTGTTTGCAATTTCCCCGGGTCCGTATTCCGGGAATGCCCTGGAAAGATTTTCGAAAACCACCTTTTTCCGGTAGCCGGCCAGGTGGTATGCAATCAGGTACAATCCGTCAGAGAAAAAGTAAAGGATCCGGCCGGGCAGCAGGTGCAGAACCCATATCAAGCTGTATGTGAGAATATAGCCGACAAGCTTCATTCCCTAACCCAGCTCACTGATCCGTTCCAGTCTGTGCAGGTCAAGGATCCTGATTTTCCTGCCGTCAATGGAGATGACTCCCTCCTGTGCAAAAGTGGAGAGTGTCCGAATGGCATTAGAAGTAGTCATGTTGGAAAGATTGGCCACATCCTCCCTGGAGAGATAGATTTTGATGGTTTTTCCATCATCTTCGTACCCGTAAGTATCCTTGAGAAAGATCAGGGATTCGGCGAGCCTTCCCCTGATATGTTTCTGGGTCAGGGTTACAGTCCTGTCATGGGAAAAACCGAGCTCCGACGCAAAGGACTGGATAATGCTGATGCTCAGTTCGGCATTGCTGCGCATCACCCTGTAGACGCTTTCCTTATCAATGATGCAGGAAACACTATCCTCAATAGCCACTGCGGTGGCGGTATGGTTCTCTTCGGCGAAAAGAGCCCTGTATCCGATAAAGCCGACCGGTTTTGCCATCCTGACAATCTGCTCCCTTCCTCCAACACCCTCTTTGAAAATCTTCACTTTCCCTTCCGCCAGGATCATCAGACCCACGGGTTTGTCCCCCTCCTTGAAAATGATCTCTCCTTTTTTGTAAAAAGCACAGGTGTAATTTTGCTTCAGGAATTCCTTTTCCTTGGGCGTAAGTACCGTAAATACAGACTTTGGATTTTCGATACAGTCATCTGCATTGTAGTTCCTTTCCTGCATTCTGTTTCGGGTTATAATATCTGATTATGCTGAACAACACGCAAAAATAGAAAAAATAATCGACATCCTTTCAGTATTTGGCCGCCAGGGGAATGCGCCTTCCCGCACCGAATGCCTTGGAAGAGATTCTCAGGATGGGGGGTGTCTGATACCGCTTGTACTCATTCTGGTCCACCATCCTGATAATCTTGATAACCAAATCTTTGTCATATCCGAGTGCGATCACCTCCCGGGGAGAGAGCTGTCTCTCGATGTAGGCTTCCAGGATCCCGTCCAGGATCTCATAGGGAGGCAGGGAATCCATATCTTTCTGGTCCGGCTTCAGTTCGGCGGATGGCGGCTTTGTAAGAATGTTCCGGGGGATGATCTCAACCGGATTGTTCAGGGATCGTGCCAGTTCGTAAACATCTGTTTTGTACACATCCCCCAGTACCGAAAGTCCGCCGCTCATATCCCCGTAAAGGGTCCCGTAACCCACGGCCGTCTCACTTTTATTGCTTGTATTGAGTAAAATATGGCCGGCCTTGTTGGAGAGGGCCATCAGCAGGATGCTCCTGATCCTGGCCTGGATGTTCTCCTCGGTGGTATCTTCCGGGAGATCCCCGAAAAGGGGCTGCAATGTTTCCCGGAAAAGGCGGAAGAGATGATCAATGGGGAGAATGCTGTACCGGATCCCCAGGTTGTCGGCCAGTTGAATGGAATCATCCACACTGTGTGCAGAAGAATACGGGGACGGCATCAGCAGCACATGCATGTTCTCCGGTCCCAGGGCCCGGGATGCAAGGACCAGTGTGACTGCGGAATCAATACCTCCTGACAGCCCCAGGGTCGCATGCCTGAATCCCAGCTTCTGAAAGTAATCCCTGATCCCGCATATGAGTGCTTCAGATACCATTTTCATCCTTTCGGGGACCGGTTCCGCCGCAGGTTCCGGATCTGCTGATTCCAGTTCTTCCAGATCGATCACCGTAAAATCCTCCCTGAAGAATGCAAGCCTTCTGATGACCTTCCCCCGGCTGTTAACGGCCATGGACCCTCCTTCGAAAATCAGCTCGGTCTGGGCCCCAGCCTGGTTGCAGTAAATGACCGGAAGCCCGTATGTTTCGGCTTTGCGGGTGAATATGGATTGCTTCACTTCCTGCTTGCGGTGTGCGTAGGGCGAGGCTGCCAGGTTGATGACCAGATCCGGCTGTTGCCGGCTGAGCGTTTCCAGGGGATTGACCGTATAGAGCCTGGACCTTGAGAATGAACGCTCGAAAGGTTGTTCATCCCACAGATCTTCACAGATGGTGACGGCGATCCGCCGGCCTCCGAATTCGAGCAGGCGAAACGTTTTATTCGGCTCAAAGTACCGGTATTCGTCAAAAATATCGTAGTTGGGAAGAAGTGACTTTCTGAATACCTGCCTGACCTTTCCGCCCCGGAGGAAGAATGCGGAATTAAAGAGCATTTTGCCCTGTTTGCCCGGGTTGAATTCGGGCGACCCCAGAAGCACTCCCACATCTGGATCAATGCACCCGGCGATGGCAGAAACACTCTTTCCGCAGTCGTGGATGAAATCTTCCCGTTCCAGCAGGTCCAGGGGGGGATAACCGCATACGGAAAGCTCGGAAAAAACCACCAGGTTTGCATGCTCCCTGACCGCCCTGGATACGGCATCGAGGATCTTTTGCCTGTTTCCCTCAAAATCTCCGATGAGGTAATTCATCTGAGCCAGGGCGATCTTCATCATTACGTGTCTAAAATTGGACGCCCAGGTGAATGGAGATGGCGTTCAGGGTAATTTTCGCACCATCGTTCAGGGTTACATCGGTCAGTCCGGAAGACCACCGCACTCCGCCCACCAGGGCTGTGCTCCCGCCCAGCCGGTACTCCACCCCGGCCCCTACATGGTAACCCAGGTTAAAGAGATTGGTGTTTTCACGGGTACTCTCCCTGTGAAATGTATCATCCTGAGAACTGGTGAAGGCGTTGATATTGATCATCGGATTGAATCCGAACTGAAAAAATATGGTGGTATAGCCCAGTTCCTCTGTCTTCAGCTTCAATCCGACGGGTAGGTCTATGTACTGCAGTCTGTGTTTCAGGCTTTGCCCGGGGATCGCAAAGAGGGTGTCGCTTTTGGAAACGATCATGGTGGAATCGGCATAGGCCAGATTTCCACCCGTGTTGTTGATGCCGAGCCCAAAAGCAAATGCGTAATTATCGGCGAAGAATAGATCCATGAACACACCGGTCTGGAGATGAAACACAGCCCCGTCCGAAGTTACATGCTCCTCATCCGAGCGGAACCAGGAAAACTGGGGATCGGCATGTACGCTGAACCTCATTTGTTGTCCGTATACCGCGGTAAGGGAGATAAGAATAAGTGAGGTAGCCAGGATTCGTTTCATATTGTGTATTTTTATGGACTTATTATTAACGGTTCAAATTTACATAATATGATGAGACCTGTCCAGGAGATCTGTTTTTTTGTATCCTGCGGAGTATTTTTATTGCATGGGTGCGGGAGGCACCCGCTGGAGGTGGATATTTCGGATATTGAGGAAACAGTGCATGTGGAACGGTTTGACAGGGAGCTTTTTGAAATGAAAATGGATACCGCGGACCATGCCATCGGTTATTTTTACGAGCGGTACGGTGATTTTTTTGACATATTCAACACACACATCATCCATATTGGTCCCGGATCCGGCAAGCGGTATCCGTCCTTTCTCTCCATGTTTATCAACGATCCCGCAAACAGGGAGGTTTATGAATATACCGGCAGGGTATTTTCCGACATGGAGGAAATCAACCGGTGCCTCACGAATGGATTCAGGCATTACCTGTACCACTATCCCGATTCCACGCTGCCCAGGGTGGTGGGGTACGTGAGCCGTTTCAACCAGGGGCTTTTCACTGTGGGTCATTTCATCGGGGTGGGTCTTGACCAGTACCTGGGAAGCGATTGCCACTACTATGACCTCATGGGTATCCCCAGGTACCTGTCAAAGAACAAGATCCCTGAAAAGATCCCGGTGGATGTGCTGTACGCCTGGGCCACACAGATCTATCCCTACAATGATTCGGTGGACAACCTGCTCACAAGGATCATCCACCAGGGGATGCTCCACCATTTTGTGGATGCCATGTTCCCGCAGCTGGAGGATAGCCTGAAAATGGGATTCACCGGCGAACAGCTGACCTGGTGCAGGAAAAACGAAGCGCAGATGTGGACCCACCTGGTGGAAAAGAAACTGCTTTTTTCGACCGATCCGCTTGTGATCCGGAAACTCCTGGAAGATGCACCCTACACCTACTATTTCACGGGAGAATCGCCGGGCAGAGCGGCTGTCTGGCTGGGCCGGCAGATCGTCAGGGAATTTGTCCGCAGGAATCCGGACCTTCCCCTGGGCGTGCTCATGTCCCGGCGCGATTACCAGGAGATCCTCAGGGAGTCCAGGTATGATCCGTGAGCATCCGGCGTACGGCCCGCACACGCAGTGGACATGGGTCGCTATTGGGACTTTCTCCCCCTGGCCAGGGAGGCAAACACCCCCAGGGTACAGAGTGCTGCAAAAATAATCAACGTGATTTTCATGCTGGCCAGAAATTCGTCCGAGACTTCTGTGGAAAGCGGATTGTTGCCGATGAACAGCTGCAGCACCAGGGTGGCGATACCCATGCTGATCATCTGTCCGGTCAGTCGCATGGTCCCCACCGTGGCAGACGCCACCCCCAGGTATTTTTTACTCACCGATCCCATGATGGCATTGGTATTGGGAGAGGAGAACATCCCGAAGCCCAGTCCGACTACCACCAGGGAGAAGATCAGATAGGAGAGGGGGGTATCGGTGTAAAGGAAACTCATCATGATCAGTCCCCCCACGGTAATCCCCATTCCGGCAGAAGCGAGGATCCGCGGATCGTACCTGTCCGACAGCTTTCCCGAATAAGATGCCACCAGGGCCATGGTCAGGGGCTGGGTGACCAAAATGATCCCCGCATCTCTTGGCGAGAGTCCCGCGATGTATTGCAGATAGAGGCTCAGCAAAAAGGTAATGGCAAATGTGGTGGCATAGTTGATCAGGGCGGCCAGGTTTGAAAATGCAAACAGCCTGTTCCGGGTGAACAGGGCGATATTGAATACGGGAGACTTAGTCCGCAGCTCCAGCAGCGTAAAAAGGACCAGTCCGGTCAGCCCTGCCGCGGTCAGCAGGATGGCCCAGGTGCCCGGCAGCCTGGAGAATCCGTACATGAAAGCTGACATGGAAAGGAGATAGAGGATCGATCCCCGCAGGTCAAACGTTTCCCCGCGGGCATCGGCCCATTCATCGCTGATCCCCAGCCAGGTGATTCCGATGACCAGCAGTTCAAAGGGTATGGTGGCATAGAAGATGCTCCGCCAGCCCAGGTACTGGGTCAGGATCCCTCCCAGGAACGGTGCCAGTGAGAGTCCGATGTAGACCGCCGTGACGGAGATCCCGATGGCCCGGCCCCTTTCTCCGGCAGGATATACGGAGGTAATGATGGCCACGCCGGTTCCGAAGACCATGGCGCTCCCTGCGCCCTGGAGCGCGCGGAAAAAGATCAGCATGGATCCCGATGGGGCCAGGGCGCACATGACGGAAGTAATGGCAATGATCACATTGCCCCACAAAAAGGTCGTCTTTCTTCCGCGGATGTCCGCAAGTTTTCCGAGGGGGACCAGGAACACGGCGGAGGTAAGGATAAAGGACATGGCCACCCAGCTCATTCCCACCGCCCCCAGTGAAAAATCCTCGCTGATGGCAGGAAGGGCGATATTGATGGAGCCTCCCAGGAAAGGATTGATGAAAGAGGTGATGACGATCATGGAGAGAATGATCCGCCTTTCCCTCCTTTGATGATCGCTGTCTTTTGATTCCAGGGATCGCCGCGCTGCCATCGTCAAAGCGGACTACCGCATATTTTGCAGAAACGGGCATCAAGATCGTGGGAATCATGGCCACAGCCCGGGCAAACCCTTTTGCCGGAGTGTTTTCTGTTTTTCACGGCTTTCCCTATTTCCACCGAGATGATCCCGGTGGGAACCGCAATGATGGAAAATCCTGTCAGCATGGCCACGGAGGCAAGCATCTTTCCCGGAACCGTGGCCGGTGCAATATCTCCATACCCGACGGTTGTGATGGTGACGATGGCCCAGTACATGCTCTGCGGAATGGAGGTGAATCCGTTTTCCTCCCCTTCTATTAAATAGATCAGTGTACCCAGGACCAGGACGAGCGTAAGGACCGCACCGAAAAATAGGGTGATCTTGTAGATGCTCGACCGCAATGCCTTCACAAGGATGGATGCTTCAGCCATATATCTCCCCAGCTTAAAGATCCGGAACATCCGCAGCAGCCTGAGGGCTCGGAATGTCAGCAGGAAAGTGGATTGATTGAAGAAAAGGCCCAGGTAAGTGGGGAGAATGGCCAGCAGGTCGATCACCCCGAAAAAACTGGTCATGTATTTAACCGGATTGGGTGAGCTGTATATGCGGAGCAGGTATTCCAGTGTGAAGACCACGGTGAATACCCATTCCACGCCGGTGAAAAACAGGGGACTGGTCTCCCGGATGGACCTGACGCTCTCCAGGATCACTATGGTAACGCTGAGCACGATGAGCGTCAGGAGGACTACATCAAATGCTTTTCCGGCCGGAGTATCCGTACCGAAAATAACGGTGAATATCTTTTTCTTCAGTTTCATCCCCCTATTCAGGGTGGATTGCTTCTACGGGACACACATCAGCACATGCACCACAGTCGGTACAAATTTCGGGATCAATTACAAAGATGTCGCCTTCGCTGATTGCCTCCACAGGGCATTCGTCAATACATGTACCGCATGCAGTACAGTCATCTGATATTACGTGGGCCATATCATCAAATTTTTTGGATCAAACGCACCAAATTTAGCCGCATTTTTTGTTATGACCATCCCGGCCCATGCTTTTTTTCAACAGGGAGGATCTTTCAGCAGTTCGATGGCCAGGCAGGAAAGCAGAGCGGTGCCGGTTCCGAGTGCGGATTCATCCGCCCTGAATCCGGGCGTATGCAGTCCGGATACCTCTTCTGATCCCGGAGGTCGTACACCCAGCCGGTACATCATGCCCGGTATGGCACCGGCAAACCAGGCAAAATCCTCGGCTGTCATCCGGATCTCCATATCTTCCACCGCAGCGGATCCCAGGAACCCGGCCGCGATCGCCTTTGCCTGTGCTGTGAGCTTTTCATGGTTGTGGAGCACCGGGTACCCGTGCCGGATCTCCACCTCCACCGACCCGCCCATGCTTTCGGCGATGCCCGAAGCGATCTGCCTGATCAACCGTTGGGCTTCCTTTCTCCACGATTCATTCATGGTCCGGAAGGTGCCCTCCAGTTTTACAGTGTCGGGTATCACATTCACTGCCCCTTCGGCGAGAACCTTACCGAAGGAGAGGACCGTGGGCACTCCTTTCGGCGATCTCCTGTTGATTTCCTGCTGCAGTGAGATGAGGATGTGCGCTGACATCAGGACGGGGTCCGTGATGTTTTCCGGCTGTGCTCCATGTCCCCCCTTGCCGTTCACAGTGATGTAGATCTCATCGCTGGAAGCCATGTAAATACCCGGTTTGAATCCCACATGCCCCGCTTTCATCTCGGGCAGAACATGTTGGGCAATGATCATATCGGGCATTCTGCCTTCAAAGACTCCTTCTTCAAGCATCAGCCTGGCCCCGCCCGGCACCTTTTCCTCACCCGGCTGGAACACGAACAGCACCTCTCCCCTGATCTCTTTTTTCAGCCTGTCCAGCAGGCGAATGGCACCCAGGAGACAGGCCATATGCATATCGTGTCCGCAGGCGTGCATCACGCCGGATTGCCCGGAACTGTAATCAAGTCCGGTCTTTTCGGTGATGGGAAGCGCATCCATGTCAGCGCGAAGGGCGATCCTTTTGCCGGGGTGACTGCCGCTGATCCAGGCAAGGATCCCAGTGCGGGCCACCGGGTATCGATAGCTGATCCCCCATGCATCGAGTTTTTCTCTGATGAAGGCGGCGGTCTGGTATTCCTCGAAGGAGAGTTCGGGGTGCCGGTGTAGATGTCTGCGGATCCGGACCAGCTCATCCAGCAACGGTCCGTCCAGCAATTGATTGATATGCGATTTCAGATCCATGAAAGGTTAAAAATCCAGGCTGAGCGAGAGATAAAAGATCCTTGGTTGCACTTCCATATTTTCCACCCCCCATGCCCAGTCAAGCCTTACAAAGTAACCCAGCAGTCGGCTCCTTACGCCGAATCCGTAGCCGGCCACAATGGGGTCACGGTTGGCATCCAGGGTAATGGTTATGGGACCATTTGTGATCACTTCCGTGTTCCAGGCATTCTGGTCAGTAAACGGGTGCAGTCCGGTCCACGCACTTCCCACATCGGCAAATCCCACTACCTGGAAGTTATTGAGAAATGCGGAGCTCAGCGGGTGACCCACCAGGTAACGGAAGATGGGCCACCTGAGCTCGGTGTTGATTACGGCAAAATTGCTCCCGTTCCGGATATTCTGCGAGAATCCCCTCAGGTTGGTGGCCAGTGCCTGGTAGGCATAATTCCTGGAGTAGTCAATGTCCACCGATTCATTGAAGGTGGGAATCCGCTGTTGGAAAATATTGATCCAGTTGTCCACACTGCCCAGGTAATAGATCAGGGGACTCCTGCCGAATGATCCGCTGGCCGCGAACCTGTTGGCCCAGATCAGCGTCCTGTGGATCCTGGTATAGTGCCTGAAATCTCCACCCACCACAAAAAGATCGGATTTGGCCCTGTTCAGTTGCCGGTATGCTTCACCGAAAACTTTAAAGCGCATCCCGCTGTAAAGATTGGTCCCGAGGATCCTGGTATTGTCGAAGATCAGTTCGCCCTTGAGTCCGCCCCACACTTTTAAAATCCCGGATTTGTTCAGGTTTCTCAGATCGGTTGAAAGAAAGATGGTATTGTCATGCCTGAGCGATGCGGTGCCTTTCAGGGCCAGGGTCTGGCTGAAAGGATATTTCAGGGATCCCAGCAATTCATGGGTGAAGGTCTTCACCATGGCCTCCGGGTAACCGTTGTTATCGTAAGTATAATTCTTGAATACCTGCCGGTGGAAGATCAGCTGTTTGTCAAGCTGGTATTTCAGGTTCTCAAAGCTGAGCAGGTACTCATTGCTGTCGAAATCCGTGGCAAACCTGACCCCCCCCACCAGGCGGTAATCCTCGAAAAGATCGTTGGCACCCACTTTGAACAGCAGGTTCAGTCCCGGGTTGAAATAATAGGCCCCGCCTGTAAAAGCCTGGTAGGAAGCATTCAGGAAGCTGAAATCGATCTGGTTGACCAGCTGATTGGGATAGAAAGCGGTCTGGTAATCGATATACATCATTGTTTCCGTTTCCGCAGAATCCAGCACCAGGTTCAGGTTCCTGCTGCGCAGCTGGTTGTTGTAGTAATTCAGTTTTTCCCGCTCAAAAATGTAATTGTTGATGTCGATCCTGAATTCCTGCAAAGGAATGGTGTCCCCGTCCAGGACCAGCTCATTGTTGGCAATGTCCTTCATGGAGACCACCATCTTTTCCACGTGGTGGACCGAGTCCTCCTGCATCAACCTGTCCACATGCCTGTCCCGGTACTCGGTAGGCTCCAGTACATCCCCGTATCTCCTTTCATAATCCACAGGATTCTTGTACATGTGGTACCTGCGATCGTGATAGATGATCTCCGCAACTTCATCGGTGTCGTTGTTGATATCATGGGAGAGGATGTTGCGCTTGTAGTTGGTGAGCGGATAACTGTTCGCAAAATAGCGGTAGTGGATTGTGGTATCCACAAGGCTGATGACACTGTCATATTCCGCATAGTAACGGTTCAGGATCCCGTTCTTGTCGCTCAGGTAGATGAACTCGTTCCTTCCCATGGAGAGGGGCTGCAGATGATTGATATAATTACCCTCCGAGATCCGCTGGAGCAGCGGATCTTTGTTTGCATAATCATAAACATAGACCGTAAAAGCGGTGGTGGTATTGTTTTCCGGATCATTTTGCATGAAAAGCGTATCCAGCCTCCTGTTGGAGACAAATGAGATCCCGGTCATGTTGTTGATGAAACGCGGATGGAAATCATCCGCCAGGTCATTGGTGATGCGTTCATTGGTGGACGAAGCAATATCGAAAACCCAGATATCTGTCTGTCCGTCCACCACAGCAGAGAAGACCAGCTTCCTGGCATCGGGTGAAAAATTCATATCCAGGATCTTTTCAAAATGAAGCAGGTTCCTGGTGGTGGTCTCACCCGTTTCCAGGTTATAGAAATGGATCTTCAAAAGTCCCTCTTCCTCTGTCACAAATCCCAGGATCTGGGAGGATGGATGCCATGCCAGCACCGGGAATGAATAGTCATTGATCTGTTCCAGCTTATGCCCCTTTTTGTAGATCCGGTCTTTTCTCGTTTCCCCTTCGTGATGGATCCATATTTTATACTGGCCTTCCTGGTTGGTTACATAGGCTACGTGTATACCATCGGGACTGATCCTGATCTGCTGGTAAACCCGCTTCTTGTGGGGTTTTTTCAGGATCTGACCCTGCTCCGGCAGTTCTGACATCTCCTCTCGTGCCGTATAGAGTCCCAAATAGTAAGCAGTCCAGTCAATGGAAAGTTCCTTCAGCTTGCTGCCCAGAACATAGAGGAATCCGCTTTCGGCATTCTTGTTGATCTTGGTGATATAGAGGATCTGGGGAATGATGGAGGCGCCGTAGGTGTCGGCCACATACTTCCAGAAGGAGTGACCCGCATACCGGGCGTCATCATCCTGGAGATTGACGAATTTGCGGTATTTTCCGGAGACAATGCCATCCTTGACCCTGTTTTCCAGCTCATAATCCCATGGATTGGACACAAAGGAGATAAGACCTTCCAGGTACCATTCCGGGAGATTGACAATGGTCGTATTGGTCAGGTTATCCCGCAACCCGTTCCCGAACATCATCTCTTTCAGAAGCACTTCTGCGATGGCCGCCCTGATCTGCCGCTCAAAACTCACATGATCACCGTCGAAGTAGACAAACACTTTGTTCTGGATGATCTGCGTGGTCCCCCCAATGTTGTATTCTTCATTCTCCGAAACCAGTCCGATATTGCTTTGCCTGAAGTCAGAGAGTTTGTTGTAGGTGAGGAAGATCAGCCGTTGTTCGATCTCATAGTCAAAAAAACGTTCAATCAGTTCCAGTTCTTTCTCCAGAAAGTCGGCCACATACAGGGAAAGATCCGTCCCGTTCTCATAGGAATACACATCAAACCTGTCAAAACGGTAATATTTCCAGTACCTGTCATTAAACTGCACCCGGTTCTTGCCGAAATTCATCTGCATTCCGTTATAGAACTGGGCAGAGAGCTGGTGTGAGCCAGCGAGCAGTAAAACTGCACACCATATGCGCATTACACGTCTCATCATTCTCTTCCGGGCTCTAAAAATACACATTATTGATGACAAGTCGCTTTAAAATCCCGGAACGAAATTTGTATTCACATGGGTACCTCAAAAATTATGCAACTAATTGTAGGATTTTTCTGTTAATTTTGCAGGACAACGAACAAAGTCGGGAATAACCCGTAAAAAAAGTCGGATACAATTTCGAAAACCAGTAATATTTGTTGAAGAGTCATGAAACGAGCAACTTTGATAAAACGAGCAACTTTGATCTTCTTTTTGGGCGGTTTGTTGCTGCCGTTGATGGCACAGACGATGGAGCCGAAAATTTCCTTCAAGAAAACTGATCATGATTTCGGGAAATTCCAGGAAACGGATGGGAAGGTAACCTACCAGTTTGAATTCGTGAATACAGGCGGGAGCGACCTGATCATCCAGCATGTGTCCACATCCTGCGGGTGTACCGCACCCAGCTGGACCCGTGAGCCGGTCCACCCGGGGGAGACAGGGTTTGTGGCAGCCACCTACGATCCGGCGGGAAGACCGGGCGCATTCAGAAAGTATGTCACGGTCATCTCAAACTCGAACCCGGGAAATGTACGTCTCACCATTTCCGGTGAGGTGATCCCGAAACCGAAATCCATCGAGGACGAATACAGGTATGCCATGGGACCGATGCGGCTGAGATCGAACCACCTGGCATTCGGTAATATCAAGAACACCCAGAAAACAGAGAAAAGCCTGGAAGTTATCAACACCTCCGATGGCCCTGTTAACATAGCTTTCGAACGTGTTCCGTCACACATCCGGATCAAAGCCGAACCCGCGACCCTGAAACCGGGGGAGAAGGGGATGCTGACTGCCACCTACAATGCACCGGAGCGGAACGATTGGGGCTTTGTGATTGACAGGATGAACCTGAAGCTGAACGGGACCACAGACCGCAACTACAGCCTGGTGATCAGTGCCAACATCGAGGAGGATTTCTCTGTGATGACAGCGGATGAGATGGCAAAGGCCCCTGTGCTGAGCGTGGATAATACGGAGTTCAATTTCGGAAAGATCAACCAGGGAGAGAAGGTGGAACACACCTATATCCTGTCCAATTCGGGCAAATCAGACCTGGTGATCAGGAAAGTGAGCGCTTCCTGCGGATGCACGGCCGTACAGCCGGAAAAGAAGGTGATCGCCCCGGGCGAGAAGGTGAATATCAAAATGGTGTTTAATTCCGCCGGAAAGGTGGGCAACCAGAACAAGACGGTGACCATTATCACCAACGATCCCAAAAACAGCAAAACCATTCTCTGGGTCAGGGGGGAAGTGGTGAAGTCGTAACGTCGCAAGTCAGGAACGTTACTTGGATTTGTATTTATTCAAAATAGAGACGGCAGCCATAAAGGAGGTCATCTTTCCTTCCGCAATGGCTTTTTCGTGTTTTTTCAATTCCTTCTGCATCCCGGGATCATTGAATGCATGGTTGAAGATCCCCTCACGCAGGGTTTCATACATCCAGAATTTTGACTGTTCCTTCCTTTTTCTTTCCAGGAATCCGTTTGCAGTAACGTGATTTTGGTAATCCAGTGCCATCTGCCAGATCTCCTCGATGCCGGTTTGATGGATCGATGAGCAGGTCCTGACCTGAACGGTCCACCCGGAAGGTGAAGGCGGGAAGAGGTGAAGGGCATTGGCATATTCTGCCTGTGCCCTTCGGGCTTTCTGGATATTGGTCCCGTCCGCCTTGTTGATCACCAGGGCATCCGCCATCTCCATGATCCCGCGCTTGATCCCCTGCAACTCGTCGCCCGCGCCGGCCAGCATGATCAGCAGGAAGAAATCGACCATGCTGTGCACGGCTGTTTCGGATTGTCCCACTCCCACGGTTTCAACGAAGATGGTATCGAATCCGGCCGCTTCACACAGGAGGATGGTCTCCCGGGTCTTGCGCGCCACGCCTCCGAGGGTTCCCCCGGAAGGTGAGGGACGGATATAGGCTTCCGGCCTGCCCGCCAGCTCTTCCATGCGGGTCTTATCTCCCATGATGCTACCTTTTGACCGCTCGCTGCTCGGGTCAATGGCCAGAACGGCCAGCCTTCCCCCCTGCTGGATGATGTGATTCCCAAGGGCTTCAATAAATGTACTTTTGCCTGCCCCGGGAACGCCGGTGATACCGATACGAAAAGCATGGCCCGACAGGGGGAGACAGGCTGTGATCAGGGCCTCCGATTCGGACTGGTGCTGTGGCAGTGAGCTTTCAATCAAGGTAATGGCCCTGCTGAGCATGCCTGTATCCCCCTGTTTGATCCCTTCCAGCAATTCAGCCGTGGAATATTGTTTTTTCCTGGCTTTTTTCAGACGGCTGACGGCCTCCTTATTGATGGGATCGGGTGGTGATACCCCTTCGGATACAGAGAGCGCAGACCTTTTCTTTTTCGATGCTGTCATCAGGGATGCAATTGTTCGTGATACGGGCCGGGGATCGTTTCAGGGTGCAGCATATTTTTTCCTGAAATACTCGTACGTGTCTATCTGGGCCCTGATGTCAGAGCCATCCGAAGTTACCCTTACGTTGTTCAGGTTCTCATCCACCTCGCAGGCTTTCACATTATCCGACAGTTGAATCTTCAAAATATCCAGGACCTCCCTCCTGGCATCCGGATCGTAGATGGGGAAGACACACTCCACCCTTCTGCGCAGGTTCCGTTTCATCCAGTCTGCCGACCCCAGGTAGACCTGGTTGTCACCGTTGTTCAGAAATACATATGCCCTTGCGTGTTCCAGGTAACGATCCACGATCCTGACCACCCGGATGTTCCGGCTGTAGGGCTGGTTTGTTTTCAGGGTGCAGACCCCCCTGATGATCAAGTCAATTTTCACCCCCGCTTCACTCGCCCTGTACAGGTGATCCACCATTTCCATATCCTGAAGACCGTTCATTTTCAATAAAATGTACCCGCTGTTTCCTTTGTTCACATGGGCGATTTCCTGATCGATCAGCCTGATAAAATGTGGGATCAGGTTAAAGCCGGGGACAAGGATATGCCTGAATTCAGGCCGAAGGTCCTGGTCCTCCAGGTGGTTGTAAAGCGCTTTCACTTCTTTTACCACTTCCGGATTCGAGGTAAAGAATCCGTGATCGGCGTAGAGGCGGGCCGTTTTTTCGTTGAAGTTCCCCGTTCCCAGGTAGACCTGGTCACCATGCTTGGAATCTGCTTTCCGGATGACCAGTGCGATCTTGGCATGCACTTTCAGTCCGGGGATGCTGTATATGATCCGGATCCCGGCCTTGGTCATTTCATTGGCCCATTTCAGATTGGCTTCCTCATCGAACCGGGCTTTCAGTTCCACGAATACAGTCACTTTTTTCCCGTTCTCCGCCGCATCGATCAGGGTATTGACCACCACCGAGTGATCGGAAACCCTGTACTGGGTGGTCTTGATCTCCTCCACCGAGGGATCGGTCGCTGCCTCACGCAGGTACCTCAGAAAGTGCTCAAAGGGCTGGTAAGGCACACTCAGCAGGTAGTCCTTCTTGCTGATGAGGGAGGCCATGGTCTTTTTCTGGTTGGCCAGTGCCGGGATGGGCACAGGAGGAAGGTTTTCAATTTCCAGATCCGGGTAGACCGGGTTGGGAAAATTGAAAAAATCCCGGAAATTGTGACGGCTGCCTCCGATGACCAGGATATCTCTTGAAATCCCGAAGGACGCCATGATGTAATCCAGCAGTTTTTCCGGCATTCTCCTGTCATACTGGAAGCGGTTCGGACTGCCAACGGAGCGAAGTGACCGGATCCTGTCGATGGTTTCGATCAGATCCTCGCCCTCATAATCGTCGTATTCAAGGTCTGCATCCCTGGTAAGCTTTAGCGAGTACCAGTCCTTCACCCTGTATCCCGGGAACAGGGCCTCAGAATGCCGCATGATCACATCCTCCAGGAACATGATATAATGTTTGTTATCTTTTCCGGGAAGCTGCAGGAACCTGGGAATATTGTGGTCGGTGGGGATCTTCAGGATGGCATACCGCCTGCGCTGTTTTTTACCTGTCCGCTCCTTGCTGACCATTTCGATGGCCACGTAGGGCTGACCGGTTTTCAGGAAGGGACGGACCTTCTTTTTAACGAGCAGGACCGGCTGGATGGAAGTCAGGATATCCGAGTAAAATACATCGCGGATGTATCTGGTCTGTTCAGCGGAAAGCCTGTCATTTTCCTCCACGACGATGATGTTGTTCTTTCTCAGCTCCGGGAGGATCTCATCCTCAAAGATCAGGTGAAATATGGATTGCTGGTTGGTAACGATCTCGTTGATCTGCCGGATGATCGACGAGGGATTGACCTCCCGGACGTGTTCCATGGGAAACTCGCTTTCATGACGCAGCATTTCCTTGTAGTAGCTCACCCTGACCTGGTAGAACTCCTCCATGTTGTTGGAATAGATGGCGAGGAATTTAATGCGTTCATACAGGGGCAGACTCTTGTCCATGGCTTCCTGAAGAACCCGGAAATTGAATGAAAGCCAGCTTATGTCCCTGTTGATATATTCATACCTGCTCATGAAAAGAGGATCTGTATGCAAATGTAAGGAACCTCAGACAATTTTGTACACAAAATGAGCGAATGGTTTTCATGACCGGTTCATAAACAGTGGCAGCAGCAGTTCGGGTTTTTTTTATATAATTGTAGATTTGCTGCCAGATGATGTATGAACCCAGGAACGAAAGTACAGTTATGAAACAGCGCGCGAGAAGGATCTGGGTATTTCTTCTGATTCCCGGTGTCGCCACGATATTTATTTTATTGCATTCCGGTTCCCAGGTCCATCATGAAGATCCGGAACCCGAAACGGCCCCCGTGGAAGTTATACCGACACATGAGGCCATATTGGAGTACGCCGGGCAAATGCTCCATGCATTGGACAGCACAGGTACCGTGGGTGCTGCGTTCACCATTGTGCACCAGGGCCGGATTGCTGCCACCCGAACTTACGGGCTGAGAAGGATAGGAAGTGATGCCAGGGTTAATGAGCATACTGTTTTCAGGCTCGCCTCCGTATCCAAAGGATTTTCCGGGGCCCTGGCCTGTCTCCTGGACCACGAAGGGATCCTTTCCCTGGATGACAGGCTCACCCGGTATTTACCCGGGTTCAGGCTGAAGGATTCGGTCAGCACCGCAGATCTTACCCTCCGTCATGTCATGAGCCATACCTCCGGTCTGATCCCCCACGCCTACGATAACCTGGTGGAGGCGGATATGGAACTCGATGCTATCCTGGCGCGGCTCGCCGAGGTGGACATCTCGGCCCCCCCGGGAAAATTATACGGTTACCAGAATGTGATCTTCAGCATGTTTGCACCCGTTGCGGAGCAGGTGACGGGAAGCTCCTATGCCCGGCTTCTGGAGGAGAAGATATTCCATCCGCTGGGTATGAGGGATGCCTCGGCCGGGAAGATCGACCTCGGTCATCCTTACAATGTAGCTTTCCCGCATGTGAGGGGGGGAGAGGGATACATACCCCTGGACCTGCATGACGGTTATTATAATGTGATACCTGCGGCAGGGATCAATGCCAGCATCGCCGATATGGGACGCTGGCTGCTGGCCCTGCTGGGGCATCAACCGGCGTATTTCCCGGATACAGTGTGCCGGCAACTGGCCACTCCGCTGGTTTACACCCCCCTGAAAGCAGTATACACTGTACAATGGGAGCCTTTCCGGGACCGCTACTACAGCCTGGGCTGGAGGATCTACCATTACAAGGGCAGAAAGATCATCTATCACGGAGGCTACATACGCGGTTACCGTGCGGAGATCGGTTTCTGTCCCGAGGAAGATGTGGGGATTGCATTCCTGCAGAACTCGCCCAACGGACTGGCTTCCCGGAGCGTCCCCGCTTTCTTCGACCTTTTCTTCCAGTATGCGGATGCCACCGGGGTTGGGGAAATTATTAAACCCTAATTCACTTTGGGTGTTATATGCATGTATATTCACTTACAAAACCATAAAATCCAGTAAGCATGAAATTTGATCTTGTAGTCATAGGAAGCGGACCGGGCGGTTATGTGGCTGCCATCCGCGCCGCACAACTGGGATTGAAGACCGCGGTGGTCGAACGGGAATCCCTGGGAGGTGTATGTCTGAATTGGGGATGTATCCCCACGAAATCCCTGCTGAAAAGTGCGCAGGTATATGACTACTTCCTGCATGCCCCGGATTACGGTGTGGCCGTTGAAGGATCGGTCAGCCCTGATCTGCCCAGGATGGTGGAGAGGAGCAGATCGGTTGCGGAAGGTATGAGCAAAGGGGTGCAGTACCTTTTCAAGAAAAATAAGATCGAGACCATCCGGGGTACCGGCAGATTGAAATCGCCCGGGAAAGTGGAAGTGACGGGGAAGGATGGCGAAGCCACCCTGGTGGAGGCTGACCATATCATCCTGGCCACAGGGGCAAGGTCCAAAGAGCTTCCCAACCTGAAGCAGGATGGAAAAAAGATCATCGGATACCGGGAGGCCATGACCCTGGAAAAGCTTCCCAAATCAATGCTGGTGGTCGGTTCCGGTGCCATCGGCAGCGAATTCGCTTACTTTTTCAATACCCTCGGAACGGAAGTCACCCTCGTGGAATTCCTGCCCAACGTGGTCCCCCTGGAAGACGAGGAAGTGTCCAGACAGCTGGAACGTTCATTCAAGAAATCCAAAATGAACGTGATGACCGGTTCGTCTGTGGAAAGCGTGGATACGTCCGGGGATCTGTGCAGGGCGGTGGTCAAAACCTCCAAAGGTGAAACGGAGGTGGAAGCGGAGGTGGTGCTATCAGCGGTGGGTATCACCCCCAATATCGAAGACATCGGACTGGAAACGCTCGGGGTCGAGGTCGAAAACGGAAAGGTGAAGGTGGACCCATTCTACAGGACCAGTGTGAACGGCATTTATGCCATCGGAGACATCGTGGGCGGACCCGCACTGGCCCACGTGGCATCGGCCGAAGGGATCACATGCGTGGAAAAGATCGCGGGCAAGGATCCCCGGCCGGTGGATTATCACAATGTTCCGGCCTGTACATACACCAATCCCGAGGTTGCATCGGTGGGTATGACCGAGAAAGCGGCAAAAGAAGCCGGGTATGAACTGAAGGTGGGGAAATTTCCATTCACCGCATCCGGAAAGGCATCAGCGGCAGGGGCCAAGGAGGGATTTGTCAAGCTGGTCTTTGATGCAAAATACGGCGAGCTGCTGGGCGCCCACATGATCGGGGCCAATGTGACAGAAATGATCGCCGAGATCGTGGTGGCCAGGAAGCTGGAGACAACCGGGGAGGAGATCATCAAGTCGGTCCACCCGCACCCCACCATGTCGGAGGCCATCATGGAGGCGGCCGCAGCGGCATACGGGGAAGTCATACATATATAATGCCCGCGAGGCGGGCGTTAATATGCTTGCTGCGCAAGCGTTAGTGGTTAGTGAAGTTAGGTATCATGGCTGCGCAAGCGTT
>DSEO01000263.1 GCA_011056635.1 Bacteroides sp. | reverse complement strand
TTGTTCCTGACGGAACCGGTAACCGCCGCTACGAACCTCCCTTCGGTCCGGCCCGTCAGGCGGCTTATTCCCGGTTCCGACCAGGGATCCGTTCATATTCCTGAGACGGGACCTTGCACAGCGATGACCGCATCTGCTGCAGGTTATAGCTCCCGGGCGGTATCTCCGGTAAGCTGCCTAAATGATTTTCGCAGAAAAGAATTTCAGCAGCGGCTGGAGATGCCGCCGGTTGCCGAGCCCCGGCGGCAGTGCCTTCCGCAGCATACGGTATCGCTGCTGAACCTGCTGCTGCGCAACGGTTCAGTCCACGTTGTCGTGGAGGTAGGAGTTATCATTGCGCAGTTTGGGGCCGCTTTCCTCTCCATCCTCCTCATCGGTCAGCCGGTAGCGTGATACTTCCTGGTCCTCCGAGTGCAGCTGCTGGTCAATAATGATCTTTTTCCGGATATACGCGGGTACATTTTCCAGCTCGTCGATCTCATCGTTCCTTGAAACGTTCAGATATTGATCCTTCAGCTTCTCATGGGTCTCTTTCAGATTCCTCACCCTTTCGGCCATTTTCTTCTCTTTATCCTTCTGGGCGGATTCCTTCCGGTGATCCATCAGGACATACTCTTCGGCATCCTCTCCTTCCTTCACGTCAAACTGCAGGGAAGCCTGGTGCGCCGTAACGTTGGAATGCGGTTTTTTCAGTCTTTCGGACCGTTCATCGTTTTCACGCAGCGGAACAATGTGTTTCTCCTTTTTCCCCCACATACAGCTCGGGAATGCTGTTCATCTTGAAGCCGGTGGCAATGATGGTCACGCTGATCTGCTCTCCCAGGCTTTCATCATTGCCCATGCCCCAGATCAGGGTAGTGTCGCGGGAGGATGCACCCACCACAAAATCGGTGATCTCCGATATTTCATCCATGGTGATCTCCTCGGTCCCCGAGGTAATATTCAGCAGCACACTCCTGGCCCCGATGATCTCATTGTTGTTCAGCAGCGGGGAGGTCAGCGCGGCGGATATGGCTTCCCGGGAACGGTTTTCCCCCGATGCGGTGGCCGATCCCATTATGGCCACCCCGCTGTTGTTCATCACGGTCTCCACATCTGCAAAGTCCACATTGATATACCCGTGGACCGTGATGATCTCGGCAATTCCCTTGGCGGCTATGGCCAGCACATCATCGGCCTTTTCAAAGGCATTGCTCACCTTCAGGTTACCATAGATCTCACGAAGTTTTTCATTGTTGATCACCAGCAATGAATCCACATGGTCCTTCAGTTCATTGATTCCCCTGATGGCCTGGTCGATGCGTTCGGGTCCTTCAAACCGGAATGGGATGGTGACTATGGCTACGGTAAGTATTCCCATTTCCCGGGCGACCCTGGCAATGACAGGTGCTGCACCGGTACCGGTACCCCCGCCCATCCCGGCCGTTATGAACACCATGCTTGTATTGCTGGAGAGCACTTCCTTGATTCGGTCCAGAGATTCCATGGCTGCCTCTCTGCCTATCTCGGCCTTGCTGCCCGCGCCCCGTCCCTCGGTCAGCGCATCCCCGAGCTGGATCTTAACGGCGACCGGACTGTTATGCAGCGCCTGGGCATCCGTGTTGCAGACCACGAAATTCACATCCTTGATGCCCTTCTTATACATATGATTCACCGCGTTGCTGCCGCCTCCTCCCACTCCGATCACCTTGATGATGGATGACCGGTCCGCAGGCAGGTCGAAATTCATTAAATCTTCCATGGTGTTTGTTTTATCTACATTCTTACATCGCTCTCATCAAAGATATCGCTGAGGGTATTTTTCAGGCTCTCCAGAATTTTTCCTTTTTTGACTCCTCTCCTGTGTTTCCGGTCCGTCGCTTTCGTTTCCGCCTCCTCCATTTCCATGGTCTCCTCCACAACCATCTCCTCCTCCTTCTCCTCATAATATTCAAGTCCTTTCAGCAGCAGGCCCACCGAAGTGGCGAACATGGGCTGGTTCACCTCATCCGGCGTATCCGCGGCAAGACGTTCGCTGGGAAACCCGATGCGCACATCCAGGCCGGTCTTGAACTTGACCAGCTGGTTCAGGTGTTTCAGCATGGATCCGCCTCCGGTAAGCACGATACCCGCACTCAGCTTATCCATGTAGCCCGAATTTTCGATCTCGTAGATGACCGCATCGATGATCTCCTCCATGCGTGACTGGATGATATAGGCCAGGCTCCGGAAGCTGATCTCCTTGGGATCGCGGCCCGAGATGCCGGGGATGGTCACCACCTTATCTTCCTGGGCCAGATCGCCCAGTGCCGATCCGAACTGGATCTTGAGCGATTCAGCCTGGCGCTGAAGGATGGCACAACCTTCCTTGATATCCCTGGTGATCACATTGCCGCCGAAGGGGATCACCGCGGTATGCCTGATCACATCATCATAATAGACGGCCACATCGGTGGTGCCGCCTCCGATGTCCACCAGGGCCACTCCTGCTTCTTTTTCATCACCGGTAAGCACCGCAGCACTGGAAGCCAGCGGTTCCAGCACCAGCTGTTTCACACCCAGGCCCACCCTGTTGATACACTTTTCAATGTTCCTGGCCGAGGAGATCTGTCCGATTACGATGTGGAAATTGGCTTCCAGACGTTTCCCGAACATGCCCACCGGATTCTTTACCCCGGTCTCGCTGTCCACGATGTAACTCTGGGGAAGTACGTGAATGATCTCCTCCCCCACATCCACCGGGATCTTGTACATGTCCTCGATCAGATTTTTCAGATCCTCCCGGGTGATCTCGTCGTCATAGGAATCCCGGTTGATGTAGCCCCGGTTGCGGACCGATTTGATATGCTGTCCCGCAATTCCAACGAATACTTCCCGGAACCTGATTCCTGATTGTTCCATTGCTTCAGCAGCCGTGGTCTGGATCGCATGAACGGTTTCTTCGATGTTCAGTACCACACCGCGTTTGACGCCCTTGGAAGCTGTCTGGCTGATACCCAGCACTTCCAGCCTGCCCTGATCGCTCAACCGGCCTACCAGACTGACGATCTTGGTCGTACCGATGTCCACTGCAGCTACGATTTTTTCATGTTGTGCCATAGTCTTAACGTTTTGTACATATTACCTGATTGGAATATTTTAAATTGATCTGTTCATATGTGTTCCATCCATACCTGGAAAATCCCTGCCGGTAAAGCAGTTCCAGGTTACGCAGTTTTCTTTCCCAGTCGTCCATTGTCCCCAGCAGTATCTGGTGTGCCCCGACCCTGGGGATCAGTTCATACTCCCCGTCCCGGTCCACATAGATCTGAACAATCTGGTCCTTCCACAGCGGATGTTCCGCCACATTCCGCGCGAAACGGTAAATCTCCTCCAACCTTCCTCCTGTCTCTCCTGCTCCGGGATAGGGGATGTGTCCCGATGCCAGGAGAATCATCGGGGTATAGCGGTCCGAAAGCGGGAGTACCCTGCCTTCCCGGTCCAGATAGTATCCGTCCCTTCCTTCGGGCATAATCCTTACCAGGGGTTTCCTGGGCGTTACGATGACTTCCAGTTTCCCCGAAATATCTTTGCTGATCTCCGTATTCTTTACGTACGGATTCTGTTCCAGCAGTTCCTCCAGAGACCTGGTGTTGATACCGGCCAGCGGGTAACCCTGCAGTTGAAGGGAAGACTCTTCGATCATTTTACGGATATCCCCCCGGGTTACGAATCTGTGTTCCGCCGTATCGGAGAAAACCACTTCAATGGTCCTGCAGACCACTTTGTCCGCCTCGTCCGACACAAACCCCATGATCACCCCGAACCATGCGGCGAGCAATATCCAGATCCCTATTTGAATGACCTTCTGTATCATTTTCGCTTCATCCATGCTGTGATCGGTTCCACAAACTGGTCAATATCGCCCGCACCCATGGTGACCAGGAACCGGGGATTCCTTTCCCCGATCGCGCGCATGAGTTGTTCCCGGGTGACCAGTACCTTATCTTTGATCTGCACCCTGTCCAGGATCATGGAGGAGGTCACACCCGGCAGCGGTTCTTCCCGGGCGGGGTAGATCTCCATCATGATCAGGGAATCAAGCATTTCCAGGCTGCTGGCAAACTCCGCTGCAAAATCCCTCGTCCGGGAATACAAATGGGGTTGAAATACTCCCGCTATCTTCTCACCTGGGAAAAGCGCCCTGACAGAAGAAAGAAAAGCCCTGATCTCTTCCGGATGGTGCGCATAATCATCGATGTAGATCCTGTCTTCTTCCGCCACCCGGACATCAAATCTTCTCTCCACACCCCTGTAGGAAGCGAGTGCCCGGGCGATCACCTCCGGAGCAATCCCCAGCTGGTGGGCCACCGCTGTAGCGGCCAGCGCATTCTCCACCATCAGTCTCCCGGGCACACCCAGCCGGATCTTGGGTATGACCAGATCGGGTGCCACCACCGTAAATTCATATCCGAGTCCCCGCTGCACCAGTTTGGTTACATAATAATCCGCTTTGTTGTGATCCAGGGAATAAGTATGCCTTTCAATGGTATCGGGGACCGCGGGCTCCAGACCATATTTCAGGATCAGTTTTCCCTTGCCCCTGATCTGGGAAATGAATGTTTCAAAACCCCTGACCAGGTTCTCCCTGGACTGATAAATATCCAGGTGATCGGGATCCATGGATGAAACCACGGCGACTTCGGGGAACAGGGTCAGGAACGAATGATCATATTCATCCGCTTCGGCAATGACGATCCTGGATGCGGTATCCAGATACAGATTGCTGTTCCTGTTTTTGCTGATACCTCCCAGGAAGGCATTGCACCCAAGGGTCGAGCTGTTAAGGATATGTGCCAGCATGGCCGAAATGGATGTTTTCCCGTGTGTACCGGCCACACCGATGCCCCTGCCCGCATTGAACACTTCGCCCAGGGCGACCGCCCGTTTGATCACCCTGAATCCCCTTTTCCTGAAATAATTCAGTTGCTGGTTCTGCTCTCCAACCGCGGGTGTATAGATCACCAGGGTTCTTTCCGGATTGCGGAACACATCAGGGATCAGCACTGAGCGGTCTTCAAAATGAATGTCAATTCCTTCCCTGATCAGATGATCGGTCAGTGAAGTGGTGACCCTGTCGTACCCGGCCACTTCCTTGCCCTGGCTTAAAAAATACCGGGCCAGGGCACTCATGCCAATTCCGCCTATGCCTATGAAATATACGCTATCAAGGTTTTTCCAGATCATCATCTGTGGATGATTTTTATTACTTCCTCCGCAATCCGTTGCGACGCATCGGAAATGCCGAGCTTCTTGATGTTATTTGAAAGTTCGCTTTTCCTCTTCTTATCGTGCATCAGTTGCACGATTTGGTCCGCCAGTTGCTGCCTGGCGTTCCGGTCGGGGACCAGGATGGCTGCATTGTGTTCCACCAGTGCCTCCGCATTCCTGGTCTGGTGATCTTCCGCCACATTGGGAGAAGGCACGAGGATCACCGGTTTCCCCACCAGGCAGAGTTCTGAAATGGTGATGGCGCCCGCCCTGGATACAATGAGGTCCGCCGCGCCATATGCGCAGTCCATCCGGGAAATAAAGGCGAATACCCGGACCCGGTCCATTTGCCTCATCCGGATCATACTTTCTGCTTCCTCACGAAATGCCGCGCCGCACTGCCAGATCACCTGGAGGTCGTCCCGGTCCAGCTTCTCCAATCCTTCCATGATGCCCAGGTTGATGGTCCTCGCCCCCAGGCTGCCTCCCAGTACCAGGCAGGTCTGTTTCCCCTCCTCCAGCTGAAACGCCTCCAGATCCTTCTGCCTGTCCCTTCCCGGCCGAATCAGCTGCTTGCGGACCGGGTTACCGGTCAGGACGATACGGTCGGCCGGAAAATAGCGGTCCATATGATCATAGGCCACGCAGATGGTCCGGGCGGACCGCGCCAGGATCCGGTTGGTCACCCCGGCATAAGAGTTCTGTTCCTGGATCAGGATGGGAATCCCCTTCCGCGCGGCAGCTTTCAGGATGGGCCCGCTTGCATAACCTCCCACTCCCACCGCCACATGGGGATCGAACCTGCGGATGATCCGCCGCGATTGCACCATGCTGACCATCAGCCAGAGGAAGAATGTGAAATTTTTCCAGCTCCATTTCCGCTGAAAGCCCCTGACCGGCAAACCCACGATCCTGTATCCTGCCTCGGGGACCTTCTCCATCTCCAGGCGGCCACGCGCTCCCACAAACAGGAATTCCAGGCCCGGATCCCGTTCCCTGAGCGCCTCAGCGATGGCAATGGCAGGGAAAACATGTCCCCCTGTGCCCCCTCCTCCTATGAGGATCCTATATGTGTGCTGCCTGTTCATTCGTGCTGTATTCTAACTGTTCTTCCCTGGAACCCCAGCTGACCGACAGGATCATCCCCGTGGCCATGCTGGTGAAGAAAATGGAAGAGCCTCCCATGCTCACCAGGGGCAGTGTCTGTCCCGTTACAGGCAGCAGGCCGACCGCCACTGCCATATTGACAAACGCCTGGAGCACCAGTCCCATGGAAAGACCAAACGCGAGAAAAGCCCCGTAGGTGCTCCTGCTCCGCCTGATGATCAGCCCTGCCCTGAAAAAGAGCCAGAGGTAGAGGGTCAGGACCAGTACGCCTCCGATGAGGCTGCCGTATTCCTCAATGATGATGGCGAAAATGAAATCTGAATAGGGATGGGGCAACAGGTTGCGCTGGGTGCTGTTCCCCGGTCCTTTTCCGAACAATCCCCCCTGCACAATGGCCACCTTGGCCTGGTCCGCCTGGTAGTTGTCCCCCTCCCCGTCCATGAAAGCTTCGATGCGGTGTTTCCAGGTGGAGATGCGTCCGTCTTTGTCAAAAATCAGCGTAACCCCGACAAAGAGTGAAAGAGCGAATACTCCGGTTAAAACCATCAGGGACATATATTTCAGCGGGATCCTCCCCACGAACATCAAAGAAAAGGCCGTCACGAACAGGATCGCCGAAGTGGAAAAATTGGCCGGAAGGATCAATAGGCAGATCACCAGAATGGCTACTGCAATTTTCAAAAATACGCCTTTGAAATCTTTGATGTTGTCCTGGTTCACCGAAAGGATCCTGGCCACATACATCACCAGGGCGATCTTGGCAAAATCGGACGGCTGGATAGTCAGGCCCGTACCCGGGATCTGCAGCCATCGGGCAGCCTCGTTATAAGAGGTGCCGGCTGCCAGGGTAATGATCAGGAGGGGGACGGACAGGTACAGGGCGAATACGGAAAAACGGCTGAAAACCTTGTAAGGGATCAGGTGCACAAAGAATATGACCAGCAGGCCGAGCAGGATGTATTTCAGCTGCCTGAAAAGGTAAAAAAAGGTATTGCCCGACCGGTGCTGGTATGCCAGGGATCCGGTGGAACTGTACACCGACAGCAGGGAGATCACCAGCAGGATCAAAACCACGATCCATATGATCCTGTCACCTTTGATATATTTTTTTATTCCCATGCTCCTGCTATTCCAGTCATTCCTGTTCAGGCTGCTTGCTAGAGGTTCCTGACGGCAGCCTTAAACTGTCTTCCCCTGTCCTCATAACTTTCGAAAAGGTCAAAGCTGGCACAGGCGGGGGAAAGCAGCACGGTCTCCCCATCCCTTGCCAGATAATAGGCTGCCTTGACCGCCTCCTCCATGCTCGCTGTCTCTATGATCGACTCTACCTTCCCTGAAAATGCCCGGACAATACGCTGGTTGTCCTTTCCCAGGCATACAATGGCCTTGACCTTGTTCTCCACCAGGTTGTAGAGCTCAGAATAATCATTGCCCTTGTCCACTCCACCGGCGATCCATATGGCTTTCCCCTTTACGCTCTCCAGTGCGTACCAGGTGGAGTTTACATTGGTGGCCTTTGAATCATTGATGAAATTGATGCCGTGTACTTTGAGGACCATTTCCAGCCTGTGCTCGACGCCCTGGAAATCCATCAGCGCCTCCCTGATCACCTCGTTGCGGATCTTCAGGACATTCCCCGCAATCCCCGCAGCCATACTGTTGTAGGTATTGTGCCGGCCTTTCAGCGATAGTTCCTGTACGGACATGGAGAAGTCCACATCTTCAAATTCTATCCGCATCAACTCTTCATTCTCCACCCAGGCCACGTCCTTCTCCTTCTTCTGGTAGGCAAATGGCAGCTGTTCGGCCCTGGATACGATCTTTTCCAGTTCCTTGATGGTGATCTCGACGTCGGAACAGAAAACGAAATACTGGTCCTCCGTCAAATTCTGCGTGATCCTGAACTTGGAATCCACATAATTCTGGAAATTATAGTCGTACCGGTCCAGGTGATCGGGCGTAATATTGAGCAGAATGGCGATGTCTGCCCTGAACTCATACATGCCGTCAAGCTGAAAACTGCTGAGCTCCAGCACATAGTAATCATAAGCCTCCGTGGCTACCAGGTATGCAAAACTGCGGCCGACATTGCCGGCCATGCCCACATTGAGACCGGCCTTCCGCATCATGTGATGGATCAGCGAGGTGGTGGTGGTCTTTCCATTGCTTCCAGTGATGCAGATCTTTTTGGCACTGGTATACCTGCCCGCAAATTCCACCTCGGAAATGATCCGGATACCCTTTTTCCTGATGGCTTTCATGATGGGAACGCTCTCGGGGATTCCGGGACTTTTGATCACTTCCGTGGCATTCAGGATCAAACGTTCGGAATGTCCGCCCGACTCGTAAAGGATGTGATAGTCATCCAGCATTTCTCTGTAGAAGGGCTTGATCCTGCCGGCGTCGGAAACAAATACATCGTATCCTTTCTGCCGTGCAAGTATGGCCGCACCCGTCCCGCTCTCACCGGCGCCAAGGATCACTATACGTTCTCTGTTCTCCATACCTTTTCTGGTTTTGAATTATCTGATCTTCAGTGTTACAATGGAAATCACCGCCAGCATGATACCTACAATCCAGAACCTGATGACGATCTTGGGCTCCGGGTATCCCTTCTTCTGGTAATGGTGGTGCAGGGGGGCCATCAGGAATATCCTTCTGCCCTCGCCGTATTTTTTTCTGGTCCTTTTAAAATGGCTCACCTGGAAGATGACCGACAGACTTTCCGCCACATAGATCCCGCAAAGAATGGGGATCAGCAGCTCCTTGCGTATGATCACCGCAAATATGGCGATGATCCCCCCCAGGGAGAGGCTCCCCGTATCTCCCATGAAAACCTGTGCAGGATAAGCGTTGTACCACAGGAACCCGATGGTGGCCCCCACAAAAGCCCCGGCATAGATCACAAGCTCCCCCGACTCGGGGATATGCATGATGCTCAAATAATTGGAATAAATGGCATTCCCTGACAGCCAGGCCAGGATGCCCAGGGTGGTACCGATAATGGCCGCCGAGCCCGTGGCCAGTCCGTCCAGTCCGTCCGTCAGATTGGCACCGTTGGAAACTGCAGTCACAATGAAGATAACCGCAAGCACAAAGACGATCCAGACCAGTTTGTCGGCATGAGCACCCGCAAACCAGACCAGCCAACGGTAGTCGAATTCGTTGTTCTTTACGAACGGGATCGTGGTCAGCGGTTGCTTGTGCTCACTGGTAACGTACAGCTGTCCGCTGTCATCCACATTCATTTCCCGGGTGCTGTATTCCTTAAAATTCTCCTGGGTGACCGGCACCCGTTCGCGGATCACCACATCGTCGCTCAGGTAGAGGGTCAGTCCCACGATCAGTCCCAGCCCGATTTGTCCCACCACCTTGAATTTGGCCCGCAAACCCTCCTTGTTCTTTCTGAAAACCTTGATATAGTCATCCAGGAAACCGATCATTCCCAGCCAGAAAGTGGAGATCAGCATGAGGATGATATAAATATTGGAGAGATCGGCAAAAAGCAGCACGGGAATGATGATCGATGCCAGGATGATGATCCCCCCCATGGTGGGAGTCCCCGCTTTCTGAGATTGCCCGTCCAGTCCCAGTTCACGGACCGATTCCCCGATCTGCCGGCGCCGCAGCATGTGAATGATGCGTTTCCCGATGATCATGGAGATTACAAGGGAGGTAATGACCGTGAACAGGGCCCTGAAGGAGAGGTAATAGAACATACCGGCCCCCGGGATATCAAACTGGTCAAGATATGTGAACAGATGGTACAGCATATGGCTCAGTTCATATTCTTTTTCAGGATCTCCATATCGTCGAACACGATCCTTTCCCCCCTGGTCTCCTGGTATTTTTCATGACCTTTCCCGGCCACCAGGATGATATCCCCGCGCTCCGCGATCATGCAGGCTGTGCGGATGGCCTCCTTCCGGCTCACAATGCGCATGGTTTTTCCCATCAGGGGGGCCGGGATTCCTTCCATCATATCATCCAGGATCTTCTCCGGATCCTCGAACCTGGGATTGTCGGATGTGAGGATCGTCATGTGACTGGCTTCTGCGGCGATACGTGCCATGACCGGCCGCTTCTGTGTGTCCCTGTTGCCGCCCGCACCCACCACGGTAATAATCTTCACCCCGCCCGGGATCACCTGATGAAGGGATTCAAGCACATTTTTCAGGGCATCGGGTGTATGGGCATAATCCACGATGCCGGTGACCCCGGATGCCGACCGGCACGTTTCAAATCTTCCTGTGACCGGGTCCAGGCTGCTGAGCACCTTCAGCACTTCATCGGTTGCCTGGCCCAGCAGGACCGATGCCCCGTATACCGCCAGGAGGTTGTAAGCATTGAAATACCCGGGCAGCTTCACCCACAGCTCGGAGTCGCCGACAACCATGGAAGATCCTTCCAGGTGCATCTCCCTGATCCTGCCCTGAAAATCACTCACGGATTTCAGCCCGTAGCTGAATTTTCCAGCCCGGCAATTCTGGAGCATCACCCCAGCATTCCTGTCATCGTTGTTGACCAGGGCGAACGCTTCTTCAGGCAGTGCATCAAAAAACCTTTTCTTCACCGTGAGGTATTCCCTGAAATCCTTATGGTAATCCAGGTGGTCATGGGTCAGGTTGGTGAAGATCCCCCCTGTAAAAAGGAGACCGGCGATCCGCTCCTGGTCGATGGCATGGGATGAAACTTCCATGAAGCAGTACTGACATCCGCGATCCGCCATGGCCCTGAGGTACTCGTTGATCCGCAACGGATCGGGCGTGGTATGGGTGGCCGGGAACGGTTCATTTTCTATGAGCACATGGATGGTGGAGAGCAGTCCCGCCCTGAATCCCATCAAACCATGCAGCTGGTGAAGCAATGTGGCCACGGTGGTCTTTCCATTGGTCCCTGTCACCCCCACCAGGTGGAGCTCGCGGGAAGGGTGTCCGTAAAATGACGATGCCATCAGTGCCAGGGCTTTCCGGGAATCGGGAACCACGACCCAGGTGACTCCCGGATCCGGTTTCCCGGGCAATTCTTCACACACCACACAGACCGCTCCTGAAGCAAGGGCATCCCCGATATACCGGTGTCCGTCTTCAACAACTCCCCTGACCGCCACAAAGAGGTCCTTTTTCTGAACCCTCCTGGAATCAAAGCGGATCATGCGGATGTCCGGATCGCCTCCGGCACCCTCCGTCCGTTTGATCTCCAGTCCTTCTATGATCTTTTCCAGTTTCATCCTTCCCTGATGCTCATTTTCAGTGATACTACCTCTCCTCCCCGGATCACCGTACCCGGTCTCAGTGACTGGTCACGCACCGTTCCCCGACCATCTACAACCACCTTTAATCCTTTGCTTTCCAGCAGGTAAAGGGCATCTTTCAATCCCATATCCACCACATTCGGCACCATCTGGCCGGGAATGACCCGTTCGGTGGCCACCACCCCGCTTTCATCACTCCGGGTGGATACCCAGCCGGCATCCTTTGATTCCACCCTCAGGGGCAGGTCAAGGTAACTGAATACCGCACTGAGCTCCCGGCTGTAGCCACTCTTGGAATAAGGTGCCTGCACGGGAATTTCCGCCAGTTCCACATGGCCCGGGTGCATCTCAACCTCCCGCGCATAAATCCGGTCGGTGATTTCCCGGAAGATGGGTCCCGCCACCAGGTTTCCGTAATAGATCTGTTTGGAAGGGGCATTCACCACCACGATGCATGAATATTTGGGGTCTTCGGCCGGGAAGTAGCCCACGAAAGAGGCCTGGTACAGCGATTCCACATACCCCTCCTTGTTGAGCGCCACCTGGGCGGTCCCGGTCTTGCCGGCAATTTTGTAATGACTGTTGACCAGGTTCCTGGCAGTACCGTTCTCCACCACGCCTTCCAGCATATCCTGCACCTGCTCCAGGGTTTCCCGGGAACAGATATGGTTGTTCAATACCTCGGTACTGAAGCGTTTCACCGTTTTCCCGTGAGAACGCATCTCTTCCACGAAAATGGGCCTGACCATTTTTCCATCGTTGGCTACCGCGTTATAAAAGGCAAGCATCTGAAGCGGGGTCATCCTCACCTCATATCCGATGGACATGAAGGGAAGTGACAGGCCTGACCACAGCTCGCTGTCGGTATACTTGATATCGGGCTTCCCCTCCCCTTTGATGGAGATCCCCAGTGTCCGGTTCAGTCCCATTTCATAAAGCCGGTTGACGAACTGCTCCGGTTTATCCCTGTAATGCGCATCCACGATCTTCGAGATCCCCACGTTGGATGAGACTTCAAAAGCACGTTTTACGGTGATCCGGCCGGCTCCCCCCTCCCCGCTGTCCTCCACCTTCTGCCCGTAGTAATAAGTAATGCCGTTCCCCACATCCACCGGATCATCCGGTTTGATGTGACCGTCCTCCAGCAGCGCGATCATGCTGGCCAGTTTGAAGGTGGAACCCGGCTCGGTACTTTCGCCGACGGCGAAATTGTATGTTTCTCCATAATTCCCGAACCGGTCCCTGGCCAGGTTGGCAATGGCGCGTACCCTGCCTGTCTTCACCTCCATCAAGACCACAGAACCGTGATCCGCCTCATGCCTGATGAGCTGGTCAAGGAGGGCACTTTCGGCCACATCCTGCAGGTCCACATCGATGGTGGTAACAATGTCCTGGCCGTCTTCCGGTTCAATCTCATTGGCATCGCTCACCGGCATCCATACATCGCCCCGGATCTTCCGCATCAGCCGGTATCCCTCCACCCCTTTCAATTCCTGTTCATAGGCACCTTCCACCCCGACCACACTTCTCAGGTTGCCGCTCATGGTATAACCCACTGTCCTGGCAGCCAGCACTCCGTAGGGCTTTATCCTTTTGTTCTGCTGCACGTACATGACGCCTCCCTGATACCTTCCCAGTTCATAGATGGGAAATTTTTTGACCTGCTGCAGCTGAGTGTAGGTGACATCCCGCTTGACCAGATAATACCTGTGTCCATCTTGCCTGGCCCGAACCAGTTCTCGCTTGTAAGTGGTCCAGTGCCGGTCCTGGAAAAGATCCGAGAGGGCTTTTGAAAGCGCATCCACATTCCGGTCGAAGATTTCACGGGTAAAGGACTCCGACCTGAAATCCATCCGGATCTCATAGAAGGGAACCGATACAGCCAGCAGGCGGCCGTCTGCGGAATAGATGTTACCCCGGTTCGGTTCAATCACCCTGTGCCGGATGGTACTGTTCTCTTCCCTGGCCCAGACCTCCTTCTCAAACAGCTGAAGATGCAGGGCTTTTCCCAGTATCAGCAATCCTGCAAGCAGCATTCCCAGATAGATCAGGGAGGTACGGATCAGTATGTCCTTTTTCAGTGACAAGATCAATACGGTGTTTCAGTAAGTTTTTTCGGAGGTTCAAGATTCTCTTCGAGACCCAGGTTATATCCTTCCACCAGGCGTACCACCTCGGACTGCCGGCTCACCCTCACCAGGTCTGAGGAGATGGTGATCGACTTGGCCCGCAGTTCCTTCACATCGCTCTGCAGCCCGTTAAGCCTGATCACGGTCTTCTCGGCATGGTTGCGGTTTGCGATGAAGACAAACGCGATGAGTACCAGCAGGAGGATGAACTTCGATTGTCTCAGCACCGCCTTCCTGGTCAGCACATTTCCATTGATCAGATCCCGGAGCGAGAAAAGTTGCTCCCTGTCCTCCAGTGATTGGTCAAATTCAATATTTTTCTTTTCCCTGATCATTGCTACTTTTTTTCCGCTATTCTCAGCTTGGCGCTCCTGGCCCTGTTGTTGCGTGCGACCTCCTCGGGAGACGGGGTGATCACATTGCGGTTCACCAGTTTCCACGGAGTTTCTTCCTTCCCGTAGAAATCTTTCTGCACGATTCCTTCCAGGTTCCCCGACCGCATGTAATTTTTCACCAGGCGGTCCTCCAGGGAATGGTAGGTGATCACCACCAACCGTCCCTTCGGAACCATGTATTCGGCTGTCTGAAGCAGCATCTCCCCCAGCGCCTCCAATTCACGGTTGACTTCGATCCTGAGGGCCTGGTAGACCCGTGCGAGGAACTTGCCCGGATGACTGCGGGGAATGAATCTCCTGAGAGCTTTTTCAAGATCCCCGGCGGTGGTCAGGTCTTTTTCCATCCGCGCCTGAACCACGGCTCCGGCAATGGCTTTTGCATGATGCAGTTCTCCGTAGCGGCCGAATACCCGGGCCAGGTCTTCCAGGGAGTACTGATTCAGCACCTGCGAGGCACTTTTTTCACCCCGGGTGTTCATGCGCATATCCAGCGACTGGTCAGATTTGAATGAAAAGCCGCGTTCCGGACTGTCGATTTGATGTGATGAAATACCCAGGTCAGCCAGGATCCCGTGAACCTGATCGATGGCATGGTATCTCAGGAAATTTCTTAAATATCTGAAGTTCGCCCCGACAAAAATGAGACGCTGATCCTCCGGAACATTGGATGCCGCTTCCGGATCCTGGTCAAAAGCCAGGAGCCTGCCATGTGTGCCCAACTTATTAAGAACTTCTCGAGAGTGCCCCCCGCCTCCAAAGGTCAGATCCACATACATACCATCTGGTCTGATATTCAATCCCCCGATACTCTCATGCAACAATACCGGCCTGTGATAGCCCATTATGTTTCTGGTTCCTCAAATGATCCTCCCAGGATTTTCTCTGCCATGGCAGCAAAATCTTCATCTGCCTGGCTTACCCTGCCGTACTGATCCGATGCCCAGATCTCGATCCTTCCCAACTGTCCCGTCATCACCACTTCATCCCGGATCCCGGCATAATCCAGCAGTCGTTTCGGTATCAGCATCCTGTTGCTGGCATCCAGGAAAACCTCGGCGGTCCCGGAATAGAACATTCTCAGGAACCTTGCATGTTCTTTGTTATAGGGATTTGTCTTGCTCCTGATGATCCTGTTCTGACGGTCCCATTCCTCCATGGGATAGAGGATCAGGCAGCTGTCAAATATATCCCGTTTCAGCACAAAACCATGCTGTGCGCCTTCCCTGATCTGCTTTTTGAATGCAGCAGGAAAGGAGAGCCGTCCTTTCGGATCAAGCCTGACCGTATAGTCCCCGATAAAGGTTATCATTTGGTTTCCACAGGGTTTGAACGTAAAAATAGTATTTTTTCACCACTTTGTGCCATTTTGCCCCACTTTTTCCCACTTTGTTGATAACTTTTCTCCCGTGAAGATCGGTGGGGAAATTTTTAATACTTTTGTGCATATGCCTGCAGAACAGGGCGAGAGGTGTATCTGTTATGGACGAAGCAACCCATAAAAAAAATTATAAACCCATCAATCTCAGGGATTTATTCATGGACAAGAATCCATCGCTTGCCCGTTGGATCCCGGGATTCGTATACAGGTTCCTGTCCCGCATCCTGCGTATCGATTTCATGAACACCATCCTGTATCATCACGGCTATAAAAAAGACGCAGAATTTGCCCGGGCCGCCCTGGAAGCCTTCCATGTGACCATGGAAGTGCGGGGAAGGGAGAACCTGCCCACCGGCGGGAGGTATATTTTTGCGTCCAATCACCCCCTGGGGGGATTCGACGGGGTGATGATCATCACTGAGCTGGACCGGGTCTATTCAAAAAATCTGAAAGTGCTTGTCAATGACCTGCTGATGAATGCCAGGAATATGGACGGGACGTTTGTCCCCATCAACAAGCACGGGGCCCAGGCCATGGAAAATGTGCGCCGCATCAACGCAGTGTTCGAATCAAACGCGCAGATCCTCACCTTCCCAGCAGGGCTTGTATCCCGCAGGAGGAAAGGAGTGATCAGGGATGTGGAATGGCAGAAGAACTTCATCACCAAGGCAGTCCGGACCCGGCGGGATGTGGTCCCCGTACATGTCACCGGCCGCAATACCAATTTCTTCTACAACCTCTCCAACCTCAGGAAATTCCTGGGCATCAAAGCAAACCTGGAGATGTTCTTTCTGCCCAACGAAACTTATAAACACCGCAACAAGCATTTTGTGATCACTTTCGGAAAATCCATCCCCTGTGAGACCTTTGATAAGCGATATTCTCCGGCCGAATGGGCCAATCTGGTCAAGGAGCATGTGTATTCCCTTCCGGAAGACCCGCAGGGCCCTTTCCCTTACATCCAACCGTAAAAAAACCACCCGGCATGAAAATGAAAGACCTTATCCCTCCTGTCCCCCTGGAAGCCATTCAGGATGAGCTCACCAGTGATAAATTCATCCGGAAAACGAACAAAGCCGGTAACAAGATCTATGTGGTCAATGCGGGCAATGCCCCCAACATCATGCGTGAGATAGGAAGACTCAGAGAACTTTCTTTCCGCAATGCAGGTGGGGGTACAGGACTGGAATGCGACCTGGATGAATATGATACGGGCGAAAATGCCTATGAGCAGCTGATCGTATGGGACCCCGACGAGAAGACAATCCTTGGCGGATACCGCTTTTATATCTGTGAGCCCGGAAAATGCTTCAGGGACGGGAAGGTCCGGCTGGCTACCGCCAAGCTCTTCCATTTCTCGGACCAGTTCATCAGAAACTACCTCCCCCAAATGATCGAGCTGGGCCGTTCCTTTGTCCAGCCCAAATACCAGTCCACCTCATTGAGAAGAAAAGGCATCTATGCACTGGATAATTTGTGGGACGGACTGGGGACCCTGGTACTGGACTATCCCTCCAAGAAGTATATGTTCGGAAAAGTGACCATGTATCTCCACTACCACCAGATGGCCAGGGACATGATCCTTTTTTTCCTGGACAAGCATTTCCCCGATCATGAAGAGCTTGTCACCCCCAAAGAACCCCTGAAGGTGGTCACTGACAGGGCCAGGCTGACGGCTATTTTCACCGGACAGAATTACAGCGATGACTACAAGATCCTTTCCAGGGAAGTGCGTGCCTGCGGAGAGAACATCCCTCCGCTGATCAATGCCTACATGAACCTCTCACCCTCCATGCGTAATTTTGGCACCGTTCTGAACAAGTCATTCGGAGATGTGGAGGAGACGGGGATCATGATTACTGTGACCGACCTGTACAAGGCCAAGTTGGAGCGACATGTGGCCAATTATGTGCCCAAGCAGCTGCGGAAGATCAGGAGCATCCGGAGGAGAGATCTGAAAATCCAGCGACTGTTCAAAAGGTTTAACTTCTACAAGCACTGAGAGCGGTCTAATAGGCACGGGTATTGATTCCGTGGATGTAATTCAGGAAAGCCCGGGTGACCACCTTGTTCCCGCCCGGGGTGGGATAGTCGCCCGTAAAGTACCAGTCACCCGCATGATCCGGGATAGCATTGTGCAGGTTCTCGATGGTCTGGTACACGATCTTCACTTCTGAACGGACACGCTTATCGGTGATCATTGCCGCGATCTTTTCACTGATCTGCACCGGGGTGAAAGGTTTGTAAATATCCTTCACATAATTCACCTGCTCTTCGGCGGGAAGATCCTGTTGCATGCTGCACTTTTTGTATACCTCGTTGATCACATGTTCCATCTCATTCTCCCTGAGAAGTTTGATGGCAGCCTGGAACGCGATAAAATCCCCCAGTTTTGCCATGTCGATCCCGTAACAGTCGGGGAACCTGATCTGGGGCGAGGAGGAAACCACCACGATACGCCTGGGCTCCAGCCTGTCAAGGATACTGATGATGCTCTGCTTCAATGTGGTGCCCCTGACAATGCTGTCATCAATGATCACCAGGTTATCCCGTCCGGCCCGGATGGTCCCGTAGGTAATGTCATACACATGGCTCACCATCTCCTTGCGGCCTTTGTCCCGGGCGATGAAGGTGCGAAGCTTCAGGTCCTTGATGGCCACCTTCTCCACGCGTGGCCGCCGTGAGAGGATCTTATACAGCTCATCATCGGTGAGGGTTCCGGCAGTCCTGAGCAATTCCTGTTTCTCCTTCAGCATGGTGGTTTCTACGCCCTTGATCATCCCGAAAAAAGCAGATTCGGCCGTGTTGGGGATATAGGAAAATACCGTGTGGTCCAGGTCATGGTCGATGGATTCCAGGATGTCCGGGACCAGCAGTTCTCCCAGCTTTTTTCTCTCCCTGTAAATCTCACCGTCACTCCCCCTTGAAAAGTAGATCCGTTCAAAGGAACAGGATTTCTTCTTGCCCGGTTCCCTTACCTGCTCCAGCAGGATTTCCCCATTTTTCTTCACGATCAGGGCATGTCCCGGTGGCAGTTCCCGGACCTTTTCAAAAACCACATTCATGGCTGTCTGTATGGCAGGACGTTCGGAGGTGACCACCACGATCTCCTCATCATGATAATAATAGGCCGGGCGGATCCCCCAGGGATCGCGCATGGCAAACAGGTCGCCGTGTCCCATCATCCCGGCCACCGCGTAACCGCCGTCCCATCGCTTGCTGGCTTCACTCAGCACCTTTCGGACATTCAGATTGGCCGAGATCATCTCCGTGATGTCCATGTTGGAATACCCCTGGCCCTTGAACTGGTCGAACAGCCGCTGGTTCTCGGTGTCCAGGAAGTGGCCCACCTTCTCGAGCATGGTCACTGTATCGGAATATTCCTTGGGAAATTGTCCGAGTTCCACCAGGAGCCGGAAAAGCTCATCCACGTTGGTCAGGTTAAAATTCCCTGCCATGACCAGGTTCCGCGTCCGCCAGTTGTTCTCGCGCATGACCGGATGCAGGTTATCGGTCGCGCCGGACCCGAACGTGCCGTAGCGCAGGTGTCCCAGATAGGCCTCGGCGGCAAAGGGCAGGTTATTTTTGGCCCAGTGGGGATCCTCCACGGCTTCCGCATACTTGCGTTCCGCCTTCCGGTAGTTATTATGGATCTTCGCAAAGATCTCATTGATGGCCTCAGGACCTGACACCCGCTGCCGGTTGAAATACTTCCTTCCGGGAGGGACGTCCAGTTTCAGGCTCACGATCCCGGCTCCGTCCTGGCCCCTGTTCCGCTGCTTCTCCATCAGCAGGTAGAGCTTCTCCAGTCCGTATTTCCAGGATCCGTACGTCAGCTGATAATATTCCAGCGGTTTCAGGAGTCTTATCAGCACAATTCCGCATTTGTGCCTGATCTCATCGGTCATCTGCGAAAGGATCTTCTAGTGAATATTTTTAATCCTGATATAATCCTCCACCAGGATTGGATTCGGGAATTGATTTTTCACGCGGTCATACAGTTTCAGCGCTTCGCTCTTGGTCCTGCAATCCCCCACATATACCTTGAAAAAGGGTTCATCATAATGGTAATAGGCATCCACCCCGGGATACAGGGATAGAAACCGGGCCCGCACCCGCTGCTGCTCCTCCTTGGCTCCGATGCCGCTGTCCGAAAAGATCCTGATCCGGTATCCGGGAACACCGCTGATCTGCTTATTCTGGTCGATATGCTTGTAATAATTCACCACCAGCAGGCTGTCCGCCTCGATCCTGACCTGATCGTCCGGCTGATCCATCAGCCTTCTGAGCGGATCCACGTTTCTTGCTGCCCGGGAACCTGACTGCCCCAGCAATCCGGTCAACGGAACCAGCAGAAATACGATGTAAAATACGTTCAGTCTCATCCCGGTAAAATGTGGGACAAAAATAATCAAGATTTTGATTACATTCACACAATGGAGCAGAAAAGGAATCCCAGGGTGAGAAGGCGGGAGGTGGTTACCGGCCTGGTGGTCATCCTGACATCCTTCATATATGTGGGCTCCATTCTTTTTGATTTCAGTTTTGTCAGTTCCTATGCTACACTTCAGGAAGATCTGGTGTACCTGTCAGAACAGATCGACAATCAAAAAATCAGCTCCATTGCCTGGCTTGCCACCTCCCTGGCCACGCTGGTCTCCATCCCCTTTTATCTGCTTGTTTTTCACGGGAGACTTCAAACGCTGCAGTATCTGACCGGGCTGCTTCTCCTCGGAGCCTCACTGGGTTTCCTGCTGATGGGAAAGACGGGTCTGGACATTCACCGGATCATGTTGCAGATCCCCGTGGACAGCTTCCAGGAAGCGGGGGAGGAAATCAAACTCTCCCTGCTTGAAAAATACAGGCAGGAGCAAATGTTCCGGAAGATCGGGAGCAGTTTTGTGGGGTTGTTTGCAATGGGACTGAGCATTGTGAGGTTCAGGCTGGGACGATTCCCGTTTTTATCGGCCGGATTGCTGCTGGTGTCGGGGCCCCTGCTCATATTTTACAACTGGTACGACCCCGATCACCTGATTCGTACCGCAGCCATGGCCGGGATCATGATCGGCGTGGTGATGTTCTCTGTGCGGCTGATCAATAAAGGGCTTTCCGATCCGGTACCTGACTGAAGGCTACGGGAACTTCCGATATCACTCCAGGGCCTCCGAGACCTCATCGGTCACTTCCAGGTTATGAGAGACGTCCTGCACGTCGTCGTCGTCCTCAAATTCCTCGATCACTTTCATGATCTTCAGCGCATCTTCCAACGGCAGTTCCACCGTATCGCCCGGGATGCGCTGCAGTTCCGCGCTGTCCGCCTCCAGTCCCATCTCCTGCAGCTTACGCTGGACCTGGTGGAAGTCCTCCATGGAGGTGGTGATGATAAAGGTGTCATCTTCCAGGTCCACCTCCTCCACCCCTGCATCGATCATCTCCAGCTGAAAATCATCCGGGTCCAGGTTGCCCCGCGAAAGGCTGATGATACCTTTGCGTTCGAACAGGTATCCCAGTGATCCATGTGTGCCCAGGCTTCCGCCTCCCTTATTGAAGATGGACCTGACATTGCTCACGGTCCGGTTCTTGTTGTCGGTCAGACAATCAACGACCACGCCGATCCCGTGCGGCAACATCCCTTCAAAAGTCATTTCCTGGAAAGAGGAACTGTCCCTGTCGGCTTTGGAAACAGCCCGCTGAATGGTATCCTTGGGCATGTTCATCCCTTTTGCATTCTGGATGGCCGACCGGAGCCGGGGATTTGTATCGGGATCGGGCCCTCCCTCACCTGCCGCCACGGTGATCTCCTTGATCAGCTTGGTAAATAACTTCCCGCGCCTGGCATCATTTGCACCTTTCTTCCGTTTGATGGTGGACCATTTGCTGTGACCTGACATAGTATTGGATGGTTTCCCGCAAAAATAGAAAATTAACGGCTCATTGGAAAGACCTCACCTCCTGATCACCTGCGCACCCCCGAACACCACGTCCACCTTGATGTCCAGGCAGGCTGTGTCGGGCGACCAGGAATCGGACTGATAGACCGCCGACCCGAATACCGCCGTGTTGCCGTCCGGCAGCTCTGCACCTGCAAACACCGCATCTGCCTTGATCCGCACCGGCATCTCCCTGGAAATAATGATCTGGGATCCTCCGAAAACCGTGCTGATCTTGGCATGAAAACTACCTTCACTCAGATCCACATCAGTAAAGTCGTAAACCCCCTTACCAAACAGGACCGTGTACTCTTTTCCCCTTTCGGGCCTGTCGTAGGTTTTTTCGTTGAAGATGGTTTCCTCCGGCTGAAAATGATGGGAAGGCCACATGAACCTTCCAAATAACAATTTGATACCCAAAAGGATAAGAAAAATACCCAATACCACCTTGAATACCGGAAAATCTACATTGAAAACCACTTTGATAATCAGTGCTATGCCCAGCAAGAGCAGAAATGCACCCCAGAATAAACCAGCTCCCATTTTCATCAGTTTAAATTTATCAAATCAATTTGTTCAGACAGTACAATATTAGGACCTATTCTGCTTTCAGAAAACAGGAAATCGGTGAGATGAGAGAAATTGTCGGTGAACACCCTTTTTTCCTAACTTTGCGCCCGTGCCTGAAAAGAGCTTCTATATAGAAACCTACGGTTGCCAGATGAACGTGGCGGACAGTGAAGTGGTGGCTGCCGTTCTCCGCCAGTGCAACTATCAGCATACGGAACACCCGGAAGAAGCGGACCTGATCCTGGTGAATACCTGTTCGGTACGCGAACACGCAGAACAGCGGGTCAGGACGAGGCTCCGGGAACTGGGAAAGATCAAACAGAAGCACGGGCAGGTGAAGCTGGGCGTGATCGGCTGCATGGCCGAACGGCTGAAAGGAAAGCTGCTCGAAGAGGAACCCATGGTCGATTTGGTGGTCGGTCCGGACGCCTACCGGCTCCTGCCGGACCTCCTGGAGGAGGTGGATGGCGGAGGCAAGGGGATCAACACGCTGCTGTCCACCGTGGAGACCTACGCGGATATTGACCCGGTGCGGATGGACAAAAACCATGTGACCTCCTTTATCTCCGTCATGCGCGGATGCAACAACCACTGCGCCTACTGCGTTGTCCCTTCCACCAGGGGCCGGGAGCGCAGCAGGGACCCGGAAACAGTGATCGGGGAAGCCAGGACCCTGTTCGATCAGGGATACCGGGAGGTGACCCTCCTGGGTCAGAACGTGAATTCCTACCGCTGGAACGCCAACGGGGAGAAGGTCTCTTTCGAAGAGCTGCTCGGACGGGTGGCACGGATCGATCCCATGCTGCGGGTGAGGTTCACCACATCCCACCCCAGAGACCTGTCGGATGACCTGCTGAAACAGATGGCCCTTTTCCCCAACATCTGCAGGGCGATCCATCTTCCCGTGCAGTCGGGAAGTACCCGGATGCTTCGCAAAATGAAACGCCGGTATACCAGGGAAGATTATATGGACCGGGTGGAAGCCATCCGGACCTATCTGCCGGACGCTTCCATTTCCTCAGATATCATCGCAGGATTCTGCGGAGAAACGGAGGAAGACCACCGGCAGACCCTGAGCCTGATGGAGTGGGCGGGATTCGATTTTTCTTTCATGTTCAAATACAGCGAACGTCCGGATACATTTGCCGCCACACATTACCCGGATGATGTTCCGGAAGCGGTGAAGACCCGCAGGCTGAATGAGATCATTGGCCTGCAGACCAGGCTATCCCGTGAAAGCAAGGAGAAAGCAGTGGGAAATATCCTGGAGGTGCTGGTTGAAGGGACTTCCAAAAAATCGGAAGAGCATCTGTTCGGGCGCACTTCACAGAACATGGTGGCCGTATTTCCCCGTGGAGATCACCGGCCCGGTGATTACGTGCAGGTGAACATAACTGCCTGCACCCCGGCCACCCTGATCGGCCATCCCGTCCCCTGACCGGTAATCCCGTTCCCTGAGCCGTTCCGGGCCCGGAAAATTCCGGTCCCGAAGCCATCTTACTCCTTCGAAGGAAGATTCAGTTTCAGGAAAAGCTCCTCAAGCTGGGCTTCCGACACGGCAGAAGGGGTATCGATCATCACATCCCTGCCCGCGTTGTTCTTGGGGAAGGCGATCACATCCCGGATCGATTCGATCCCGGCAAAAAGTGCCACCCACCTGTCAAATCCGAAAGCGATCCCTCCGTGCGGCGGTGCCCCGTAACGGAACGCGTTCAGCAAAAATCCGAATTGTTGCCTGGCCTCTTCCTCTGTGAAACCCAGATTGTCAAACATCAACTGCTGCAGGCTTTCGTCGTGGATCCTGATGGATCCCCCGCCGATCTCCACCCCGTTGATCACCAGGTCATAAGCTTTGGCCCTGACTTTCCCGGGATCGGTCCTGAACAGTTCGATATCTTCCTCATAGGGACTGGTGAAGGGATGGTGCATGGCATAATAGCGGCCGGTCTCCTCATCCCACTCAAGCAGCGGAAAATCAACCACCCACAGGGGTTTGAACACATTGTTATCGCGCAGTCCCAGCCTTTTGCCCATCTCAATCCTGAGCTCTCCCAGCGCCTTCAGGGTCAGTTCCCTGTCACCGGCCAGGACCAGGATCAGGTCGCCGGGTCTGGCATCGAACAGGGCGGTCCATTGCCTGAGTCCGGGCCCATCAAAGAATTTGTCCACCGATGACTTCAGACTTCCGTCCGTATTGTACTTCAGGTACACCATGCCCTTCATCCCGATCTGCTGCCGCCGGACAAAATCGGTGAGCTCATCCAGCTGTTTCCGGCTGTATTCGCTGCATCCGGGGACACAGATGCCTCCGATGTAATCCACGGAATCGAATACCTGGAACCCCTTCCCCTTTACCAGTCCGGTCATCGGACTGATCTTCATTTCAAACCGCAAATCGGGCTTGTCCGTGCCGTATCGCTCCAGGGCTTCGGAATAGGCGAGCCTGGGGAAGCCTTTTTCCACCTCGATCCCCTTGATGGTACGGAAAAGATGCCTGGCAAGCCCTTCAAACGTATCCAGCAGGTCATCCCGCTCCACAAACGACATCTCGCAGTCGATCTGGGTGAACTCCGGTTGCCGGTCTGCCCGAAGGTCCTCGTCCCTGAAGCACTTTACGATCTGGAAGTATTTATCCAGACCGGCTACCATCAGAAGCTGCTTGAAGGTCTGGGGTGACTGCGGCAGTGCATAGAATTCCCCGGGGTTCATCCGGGAAGGAACGATAAAATCCCTGGCTCCTTCCGGTGTGGATTTGATCAGCACCGGGGTTTCCACCTCGATGAATCCTTCCCCGCTCATATATTTCCTGGTCTCCAGCGCCATACGGTGCCGCAGCTCCAGGTTCTTTCGCACCACTGTTCTCCTGAGGTCCAGGTACCTGTACTTCATCCGCAGGTCCTCGCCCCCATCGGTATGCTGTTCAATGGTGAAGGGCGGCACCCTGGACTGGTTCAGGATCTCCAGGGTTTCCGCCATGATCTCAATATCGCCCGTGGGCATCTGCGGATTCTTGTTGCTTCGCTCTGATACCCTGCCTGTCACGCGGATGACAAACTCCCGGCCCAGTTTTCTGGCCCGGTTGCACAGGTCGGCATGGGTCTCCATGTTGAATACAAGCTGGGTGATCCCGTAGCGGTCGCGCAGGTCCACGAATGTCATCCCTCCCAGATCCCTGGATTTCTGTACCCAGCCCGAAAGCATTACCTCCTTACCTGTGTGCTGCATGGTCAGCTCTCCGCAATTGTGTGTCCTGTACATTTTGTGATGTTTTTTCATGAGATGCCCGGGCTATTATTAATTTTGTACCGGATCCCTGTCACCGGTGCCTGAGCAACAGGTGCAAATTTAAAAACTTTTATGAAGCAGCATGATAACAGCATCTTCACGGATGCGTATTTTATGAAGGAAGCCCTGAAGGAGGCACAGAAAGCATTTGACATGGAGGAGGTCCCCGTGGGGGCGGTGATTGTCAGCCGGGACCGGATCATTGCCAGGGCCCACAACATGACACAGCAGCTCCGGGATGTCACCGCCCATGCCGAGATGATCGCCATCACATCTGCTTCCAATTATTTGGGGGCCAAATACCTGAACGAATGCACCCTGTATGTGACCCTCGAGCCGTGCCTGATGTGTGCGGCCGCGCTCAGATGGGCCCAGATCAGCCGGATCGTTTACGGTGCTGCCGATCCGGGGGAGGGATATACCCGCGTGCGAACTGCTGTTCTGCATCCCTCCACCGAAGTGATCCCGGGAATCATGGAACAACCCTGCGCGGAGCTGATGAAGGAATTCTTCCTGAACCGGAGGGATCTGAAGAACTGACCGTCATTGCTCAGCCCTCCATCACCCGGAAACCCGCCTTCTGCAAATGTTCCCAGTAAGCCGGGTAGGATTTGGTCACCACCCCGGGATCGTCAATGGCCAGTCCGGGATAACGAACCGCCAGCGGGGCGAATGACATGGCCATACGATGGTCGTCGTAGGTGCGGATCACCGGGCTGGCCACAGGATCACACCGGTCTCCTTCCCATGCGATCCATGCCCCCTCTTCTCCCGCCCTGATCACAAACCCCAGTCTGGCCATCTCTTTCTGCAGGGCGGCAATGCGGTCAGTCTCCTTGATCCGCAGGGTACGGGTCCCGCTGAACCTGAAAGGCACTCCCAGTGAGCAAAGCGCGGCAGCGAAGGTCTGCACCAGGTCGGGACATCCGGAAAAATCGTGCTCCACGGACGCCGGTTTTACCGTTTCCGAAGAGACCAGTAACATGCCCTCATCCACGGACCGGCTCTCCACTCCCAGGGGTTCAAACAACCGCATGGCCACCGCATCGCCCTGCAGGCTCTTTGCTGAAAGACCGGAAAGTATGATCCCGGATCCCGGCAACAGGGCACTGACCAGGTACCAGTAGGAGGCTGCACTCCAGTCCGATTCCACCCGCATCGGTTCCACCCGGTAGGACTGCTGCGGGATGCGGATCTCGTTGCCGGTGAAGGTGGCACCGATGCCGCACCGGTTCATCAATGCCAGTGTCATCCGGATATAGGTGGCAGAAACCACCTCCCCGGTGAGTTCGATACGGAGGCCCCCGTCCAGCAGGGGTCCGATCATCATCAGCGCACTGATGAACTGACTGCTGATGTTCCCACTGACCCGGACATCCCCCCCCCTGGTAAGTCTCCCGCTGATCTCAAGCGGCGGACATCCCTCCTTTTCCAGGTAACCGATCTTTGCGCCCAGGCTTCTCAATGCATCCACAAGCGGGCCCACCGGACGCTGCCTGAGCCTCTCCGATCCTGTCAAAACCACCAGCGTGCCCTGCACTGCAAAGTATGCCGTCAGAAATCGCAGGGCGGTTCCAGCATGTCCCACATCCCGGATGCCTGATGAATCCTGCAGGGCCCTGATCATCACGGCGGTGTCATCGCTCTCTGACAGGTTTTCAAGGACCGCATCCGATCCTGCAAGGGAACGGATGACCAGCATCCGGTTGGAGATGCTTTTCGAGGATGGAATATATATTGTATCTTGTACAGCCCTTGCGGGCGGGAAGATGATATTTTTCATGATTCAAAGATAATAAATAGCCTATATTCGTCCTTTATTTATTGGTATTGTGACAAATAAAGCTACATTCATGATAAACTTTGATGATACGAAAACCGCTTTCAGGATCAAATCCGACAGGGATCTGCGCAGGGCCTACACGCTTTTTAAGCTGATCTCCTATCCCACCCTGGTTAAGATCGGCAACCCCCTGATCAGGATGCTTTCCGCCATCAGGTTTCCCATCGGATGGATCGTAAAACCCACCGCTTTCAAACAATTCGTGGGAGGTGAAACCCTCGAAGCCTGTCAGCCTACCGTGAACAGGCTCAAAACGGGCAATGTATATTCCCTGCTGGATTATTCCGTTGAGGGAGGGGAATCGGAAAAAGCCATCGAAGCCGCGATGCAGGAAACACTCAGGGCGATCACCCATGCAGGCAACAATCCCGATATCCCTTTCGCCGTGTTCAAACCCACCGCTTTCGGCAGCGCCAGGGCCCTGGAAGTGCTGAGCGGGGCCTCCGTGCCTGACAGGGAGATCATCACCGAAGGAGAAAAATTCAGGTCCCGGATCGACAGGCTCTGCAAAGCTGCATTCGATCATGACATCCCCATATTGATCGATGCCGAAGATTCATTCTACCAGAACTTCATCGATTCGGTGGTAATGGAAATGATGCGCAAATACAATTACAAACGGGCCATCGTTTTCAATACCTACCAGATGTACCGGCATGACCGGATCGGGGTGCTGGAGGCAGATATCAGGACCGCCCGGCAAGGAAAATTCTTTCTGGGCGCAAAATTTGTGCGCGGTGCCTACATGGAAAAGGAGAGGGAACGCGCGAGGAAACTCAGGTACCCGGATCCCATCCAGCCCGATAAAGAGAGCACGGACCGGGACTACAACCTGGCGCTGAAGATCAGCATAGACAACGTGGATATCGTGTCCATATTCAACGGAACCCACAATGAATACAGCAGTCTCTACCTGACCGAACTGATGACCGAAAAGAAAGTGAAGCCGTCCGACCAGCGGATCTGGTTCTCCCAGCTGCTGGGCATGAGCGATCATATCAGTTTTAACCTGGCGGCCGCCGGATATAATGTGGTCAAGTATGTGCCCTACGGACCGGTAAGGTATGTGCTTCCCTACCTGATGCGGCGGGTGGAAGAGAACACATCCGTGAAGGGACAGACAGGCAGGGAACTGGCACTCATCAAAAAAGAGCGAGATAGAAGGCACCATGAAAATTGACAACCAGCGTAATACGTACCGGATCTGGATCAGCCGGCTGGTTATGGCCATCGTTTTTACCCTGGCGATCATCGTAATCCTTTTCCTCCCGTGGTTTGAAGGGGAGGATGTCCGGATCAGCAAATACCACCTGATCATTGCCATTGCCCTTGTCTATATCATCATCAACCTGGTAAACTACCTGAAAGTCCCGTATTTTGTATCATACAGCGACCAGGGAGAAATGATCGTCCTCCGTTATTACCAGATGAGCCTGTTCACCAGCAGGAAACATTCCATAGAAATACCCAAAAAACAGTTCGTTAAATTTGAACTGCAGGATTTTCTTTTCGGCACACAGCAGAAGATCATCCTCTACCAGAATTTCCGGAAAAAGGTGGCCAAATACCCTCCCATCAGTCTATCTGCCGTGGATAAAGCGGACCGGAAAAAGATCATCGATTCCCTCTCGGGGTACATGACCGGCTAGGCGATCCATACCGGCGAAAGGTTGAACTTTTCGGCAGCCGGACTTCGATCGGAGCTGTCCGCATCACATAAACCCCGAAAAAGATGCCTCCAACCGAGCTGCAACTCCGGATCGCGCTGACCATGATCCCGGACGTAGGCCCCATTACCGCGAAAAATCTCATCCAGAACCTGGGATCGGTCCATGCCATTTTCGGCGAGAGCCGGGAAAACCTGATGCGCATCCGCGGAATCGGTCCCCGCCTGTCCGCCGCCATCACATCCTCCCGGTTGATGGAGGCTGCAGCAAAGGAGGAGGCGTTCATTGCCAGGCACCGCATCAAAGTGAGTTATTATCAGGACCCGGATTATCCCCGCCGCCTGAAACAATGTGAGGACGGTCCCATCCTGCTTTATTCACACGGAACCGACTGCCTGAATGCAGCAAAGATCCTGAGCGTGGTGGGGACCCGCAGGGCTACCTTCTACGGTAAGGAAACCTGCAGGGAACTGATCGGGGGACTGGCTTCCCTGTTCGGCGACCTGGTGATTGTCAGCGGTCTCGCTTACGGCATTGATGTGGCTGCACACAGGGCTGCACTGGAAAACGGGTTGCCCACCGCAGCCGTACTGGGCCACGGCCTGAGCACGATCTATCCCCGTGTGCACCGGGAAACGGCAAAAACGATCAGCCGGCAGGGAGCCCTGGTGACCGACTTCCACTCGGGCATGGGACCGGAGAAGAACAATTTCCTCCGGAGAAACCGGATCATAGCAGGATTGTCCGATGCCGTCCTGGTGATCGAATCCGGCGAAACGGGCGGGGCCCTGATCACGGCAGACCTGGCAGGCTCTTACAGCAGGGAGGTGATGGCCGTACCCGGCAGGATCAGCGATCAGCGATCAAAGGGATGCAACGACCTGATCAAAGACAACGCGGCCGCGATGGTCACTTCTCCGGAAGATATCGCCTGCATACTGAAATGGCAGACACCGGAGATGATGGAGTATCCCACGCTTTTCAGAGCATCATCCTTTACCCCCCCGGAAAAAAAGATCCTTTGCTTGATCGGAGAGGCCCCGGGAATTACCCCCGAAGCGATCAGTCAACGCACGGATACGCCCATCCACACCGTGCTTTCCATGCTGGTGGAAATGGAACTGAAAGCTTGGGTTGCCGTGCTTCCCGGAAATCGATACATGCTCAAGACAAAACCTTCCTGGGATCCGGAAAACCGAAATAATATGTTGTTTAACATTGTTTAAAGACATATATTTGTCGCCGTTCGGAAGGTGACGCCTCCCGCAAATAGCTTTAGATTTACATCTATCTGAAATCAAATCGACTGACTTATGGATCCCAACGTTGAAAAGTTTATGGCCAGGGTCAAGGCCAGAAATCCGTTTGAACCGGAATTTCACCAGGCTGTCCAGGAAGTGGCGGAATCACTGGTCCCATTTATCCGGGAACATCCCAAATACGAACATGCCAGGATCCTGGAACGGATCACCGAGCCTGAAAGGGTGCTGCTGTTCAGGGTTCCCTGGATCAATGACAAGGGGGATGTGGAGATCAACAAGGGGTACAGGATCGAGATGAATTCAGCCATCGGGCCCTACAAAGGCGGGCTGCGCTTCCATCCCACCGTCAACCTGAGCATACTGAAATTCCTGGCATTTGAGCAGGTATTCAAGAACAGTCTGACCACCCTTCCCATGGGGGGCGGCAAGGGAGGATCCGATTTCGATCCCAAAGGAAAATCCGACAATGAGGTCATGCGCTTCTGTCAGAGTTTCATGACCGAACTCTGCAGGCATATCGGTCCGAATACGGATATCCCCGCCGGGGATATCGGGGTGGGCGGTCGTGAGATCGGGTACCTTTTCGGGCAATACAAGCGGATCCGGAACGAATTTTCGGGGGTGCTTACCGGGAAAGGCCTGGAGTGGGGAGGCAGCCTGATCCGGCCCGAGGCCACCGGATACGGGGCGGTCTATTTTGCCGAGGAAATGCTGCATACCCGGGGTGATTCACTGAAGGGGAAAGTGGCTGCAGTCTCGGGTTCGGGCAATGTGGCACAGTACACCATCCAGAAACTGATCCAGATGGGAGGAAAGGCAGTCACACTCTCGGATTCCAACGGAACCATCTACGATCCCGACGGGATTGACGAAGAAAAGCTGGCCTGGGTGATGCAGCTGAAAAACATCCGGAGGGGACGGATCAGGGAGTACGCCGATCAATTCGGATGCCAGTATCTGGAAGGGAAACGTCCCTGGGATATGAAGTGCGACGTGGCCTTTCCCTCGGCCACAGAGAATGAGATCGGGAAAAAAGATGCGGAAACGCTGGTGAATAACGGATGCAAAGTGATCAGTGAAGGTGCCAACATGCCCTCCACCCCGGATGCCGTGGAGGTATTCCTGCGTTCAAAGATCCTTTACGGGCCCGGCAAAGCGGCCAATGCAGGAGGCGTGGCCGTATCGGGACTGGAAATGACCCAGAACAACATGCGGCTTCCCTGGGGCAGGGAGGAAGTGGACAACCGGCTCCAGACCATCATGAAGAACATCCACCAGACCTGTGTGAATTTCGGGACCGGAACGGATGGTTTCGTGAACTATGTGAAGGGCGCCAACATCGGAGGATTCGTGAAAGTGGCCGATGCCATGCTTGCCCAGGGCGTTGTATGAGTTCCGGCACGGTATATACAGACTCCCATGCACATCTGTACCTGGAAGCCTTTGCGGGTGACCGTGACGTGATGATCCGCAGGGCACTGGATGCAGGGGTGAAACGAATCTTCCTCCCCAACATTGACAGCACCACCATCGGACCATTGTTCGACCTGGCCGGCAGCTACCCCGGGCATTGTTTCCCCATGATGGGTCTTCATCCGAACGCGGTGAAGGACAACCACCAGGAAGAGTTAAAGAAAATCGAATCCTGTCTTTCCCGCCATGAGATCGTTGCGCTGGGAGAGATCGGCATTGATCTGTACCGTGACAGGACCCATTACCGGGAGCAAATGGAAGTGTTCCGGATCCAGCTTGGCTGGGCCAAAGCACTGAAGCTCCCGGTTGTGATCCATTCCAGGGATTCCTTCAGCGAGATCTTCAGTTTGCTGGATGAGATGGGAACGGATGACCTGAAAGGGGTGTTCCACAGTTTCACGGGTACCCGGCAAGAACTCGAAAGGGCGCTTTCCTACGGATTCATGATCGGCATAAACGGGATTGTCACTTTCAAAAATTCATCACTGGAGGCTGTGGTCCGCCAGATTCCCCTAGAAAGACTGCTCATTGAGACAGATGCACCCTATCTGGCACCGGTCCCCCACCGGGGCAAGAGAAATGAAAGCAGTTTTATTTTGGAAGTAGCCGCAAAAGTGGGAGAAATTCTTAACTTGGACGCAGAAGCAATTGCCCGTATTACTACGGCAAACGCAGCGGAGTTGTTCAAGTTGAACTTTGAATCCAGTGCATAAGAATCCATCCATCCTGATCATCTACACTGGCGGAACCATCGGGATGCTGAAGGATCCGGGAACCGGTGAGATGCGACTTTTCGATTTTGAAAACATCATTACACAGATCCCCGAGATCAAGGAGTTCGGCTATCATTTCCAATCCGTCAGTTTTGATCCCCCCATCGATTCGTCTGACATGGACCTGCCGACCTGGGTACGCATTGCAGAAACCATTGAAGCCCAGTATCATTCATTTGACGGATTTGTGGTCCTTCATGGAACCGACACGATGGCCTACACAGCTTCCGCAATGAGTTTCATGCTGGATAATCTTACCAAACCGGTGATCTTTACGGGTGCCCAGCTTCCCATCGGCACGCTGAGGACCGACGGGAAAGAGAATCTGATCACCGCCATCGAGATTGCAGCAGCCAGCGAAAACGGAATGCCGCTGGTCCCTGAAGTATGCATCTATTTCGAAAGTAAACTTTCCCGTGGCAACCGGACCACCAAAGTGAATGCAGAACATTTCAACGCTTTCCAGTCCCCCAATTACCCCTACCTGGCCAAGGCGGGGGTACACCTGGTTTACAACCGCGAATTCATTAATTATTCCGGCACAGCCTCACCGCTCGTGGTCCACAAGGATTTTGACAACCATATTGCCATTCTGAAATTGTTCCCTGGAATGCATCCCGGTTACATGGATGCCATTCTTGGCACGGAAGGTCTCAAAGCTGTCATCCTGGAAACCTACGGGGCCGGAAATGCTCCCACAGGCACCTGGTTCCTGAGAAGAATAAAAAAAGCTGTGGATCAGGGTATCATCATCCTTGATGTGACCCAGTGCAGCATGGGCAGTGTGGAACTGGGAAGATATGATACCAGCAAGCATTTATTAAGGGCTGGAGTAATAAGCGGTTATGACATCACCACCGAAGCCGCAACCACCAAACTGATGACCCTCCTGGCCATGAATATTCCTTCCAGTGAGATTAAAATACTTTTAAATAAATCGCTTAAGGGAGAAATCACCTTACTATGAATGTGATTATTAATTTTTTTTTGTATTTTTCGCCGCAAATTTCGCCGAAGCATTGAAGCCTGAGGAGTGACGGGAAAAGTTCTTTAAAAGTTTGAAGACAAGCGGTTTCAGGAAGTGGAGGGAAGCAGCTATGATTACTGGAGAGGTGCAGGAGTGGCTGAACTGGCACGCCTGGAAAGCGTGTGTACCCCTGAAGGGTACCGAGGGTTCGAATCCCTCTCTCTCCGCAAAGCTCTGATTTTTTAGTAACTTGATTATTATTCACGTTAAATTTAAAAAGTATAACAAACAAACAACACCATGAAAAAATTATTTGCATTGATAGCCGTATCCGGGATGCTTTTTATGGGAGCATCAATCTTTGCGCAGGATGAAACCGCGGATTCGCCTGCTGCTGAAGATACCACCCAGGTTGCTGCTGCTGCGGCTGCAGAAGAAGCCCCTGCAATCCAGACTTCCACGGATGAAGAAAAAGGTGGTCTGTCTGTATTGCACACGCAGCTGAAAACCAAGTTCATTGAGGGAGGTGCCGGGTTTATGGGAGCTGTGCTCCTTACCCTGATTTTCGGTCTTGCCCTGGCATTTGAAAGGGTCATTTACCTGAACCTTGCCTCCACCAACACAGACAAGCTGCTGGGTGCTGTTGAGGAAGCCCTCAACGACGGAGGTGTGGAAGCAGCCAAAGAGGTATGCAGGAACACCCGGGGACCCGTGGCCAGTATCTTTTACCAGGGACTGGACCGTGTGGATGAAGGGATCGATGTGGTTGAAAAATCCGTTGTTTCATACGGCAGCGTGCAGATGGGGCTCCTGGAAAAGAACCTCTCCTGGATCTCCCTGTTTATCGCAATTGCCCCGATGCTTGGATTTATGGGTACAGTTATCGGAATGATCGATGCATTTGATAAGATCCAGCAGGAAGGCGATGTGTCTCCGACCGTTGTCGCCGGCGGTATCAAGATCGCCCTGATTACCACCGTGACCGGTCTGATGGTGGCCATCATCCTTCAGATCTTCTATAACTACCTGGTGTCACAGATCGATAACATCGTGAACAAAATGGAAGATGCATCCATTTCACTGGTGGACATGCTGGTAAAACACAACCTTAAAAAATAAGTGACCATGCTATTCTCGAAAACAACCAGAATAATCTTGTATGTGGTTGCAGGGATCTCGCTGCTGGTAATACTTTTCTTTTACGTTTCCCCCAGAACGCTGGATTATGATGACCTGGAGATGCGCGTGGAGGAAATCCTGAACCCTGCAGACCTCGATATGGAGATGCCTGTCCAGGCAGCAGCCACTGCTGAAGACACAACGGAAACCGGACTGGATACCGCTTCAGTGGAGGAAACAGTTGCCGCGGAAGAACCGGAAGAGGAAGAAGGAGCATTTACCACACAGGCGGTGCTTGACACTTCCGGCGTTGACCTTCGCAAACATCTCTCAACCTGGGAATATATGGTCTGGTTCCGCACGGACATTGCACTTATCTGGGCCTATATCCTGCTTCTGCTTACAGCCATCGCAGCCATTGTCTTCCCGCTGATTACCGTATTCTCAAATCCGAAGGGGCTGATCAGGCTGGTCGCCGTACTTGCAGGTGCTGCTGTCATTGTGGTAGTTGCTTACCTGTTATCATCCGATGCACCCATCAATATCATCGGGTATACCGGAACGGCCAACAGGGATCCCGGCACGCTCAGGATGGTCGATACCACACTTTTCGTGACCTACACGCTGTTCGGAATGGCCATATTATCCATTCTCTATTCAATTATCGCTAGAGCTTTTAAATAGAAACGTTAGAAAAAAAACGATGGCAAGAGAAGTACCGGAAATAAACGGAGGATCACTGGCTGACATCGCTTTCCTGTTATTGATCTTCTTCCTGGTTGCCACCACCATGGATATCGATACCGGCATTACCAGGCTTCTGCCGCCTGAACCTGAAAAGGACCAGCAGACAGAAGTGCGTGTGAACAAACGCAATGTGCTGGTGGTGCTGATCAACCGGAGTGATCGATTGATGGTAGGTGGTGAGGAAATGGATCCTTCGTACCTGAAAGCCAAAACGCTGGAGTTTTTCACAAACCCGGCCAACAACCCCAATCTGCCTGAAATGGAAGAGACGGAGATCCAGTTTCCCCCGGGAAGCTCTCCGTTGCTGCCACCCGACGGGGTATGGAGAGGGCTTGTATCCAAAGGGGTGATCTCGCTCCAGAATGACCGATCCACAACCTATGGCAGATACCTTCAGATCCAGAATGAACTTGTTGCCGCCGTGAACGAGCTCAGGAATGATTTTTGTGAACTCTACTTCGATAAAAGCTTTGATGAGCTGAATACCTCAGATCCTTATGAAGAAGAGATTTACGACGGAATCCGGAATATCTATAAGATGAATATATCCGAGTCTGAACCCAAAAACATAGAAGGATTAAACTAATGTCAAAATTCAGAAGAAAAAAAGGCAAAGGACTGCAGCGGATCAACACCGCCTCCCTTCCCGACATTGTGTTTATGCTTTTGTTCTTTTTCATGGTGTCCACCACAATGAGGGAAACAGAGGTTCAGGTCAGGGTAACGGTGCCGGAGGCCACAGAGGTGAAAAAGCTGGAGAAGAAATCACTGGTGAGTTACATATACATCGGCCGCCCTGTGAGCCATGTTGCCAGGATGTACGGAACAGAACCGCTGATACAGCTTAACGACAAGCTGATCAATGAAGAAGGCATCCCCTATGAATCAGTCCAGGATTTCGTTCTGTTCGAAAGGGAAAAGCTTCCTGAAGTGGATAAAAACAGGATGACCATGTCCCTGAGGATTGACCAGAATATTCCCATGGGAAAGGTGGATGATGTCAAACAGGCACTCAGAAGAGCCAAAGCCCTGATCATTAACTACTCAGCCCGAAAGGAATACCAGGAACAGGGAAGAAGAAGATAAAGGGAGTCACGGGTTTATTCATACATGGCCCTGTAGAGCTGGTCGACCATGTCCTGGAACGTAACCGGTTGTTCAAAGATCGCGCGCTTGCCGATAAACCTTTCAATGTGATAGAAAAGCTTGGTCCTGTCAGACCCGGTAAAGTCTTCCACAAGACTGTCGAAATAAAGTTCACTGATGTTCCTGTCGTAGAGTTTCTTCACCGAGTTGCCGATCCCGAAAAGCAGGTAATATTTTGATATGGCCCTGGCGGGATTCTCATAATCGCAGAAGATCTTGTTCACATAATTACCATTTTCATAGATCACCACCTCCCTGACAAACCCTTCATAGGTATAAAAGATCCATTCTCCATGCCGCTGGCGCGTTTTCTTGAAACCCTGGTACTTGATGGTGCCATCGTGATATAACTCCATTTCAGGGGTATAAAACTTCCCGCTGGGAGCCTTTACCTTTCCGTTGACCAGGGTCCGGTCCTCGATCCCGAAATAGGTCAGAAAGGGCATGTCCCTGATGAGTTCTTCAGGATGGGTTTTCTCTTCGATCCGGACATAGTTTTTTCCCGCAAAAACCTCTTCCGCGGATTCGATCAGGACCTCCTGCTCATAGATTCCGTCATCAAACGCTTTCCTGTCGCGCAACCTTGCGATCAACACGCCCATATCACTGAAAATACCCGAACCCAGATCGGATAATCCCATGGAGGTGAGGATCAGTTCCTTTTCATTTCTGTACACACAGGCATTGAGCTTATCATGGTAAAGGATCCGCAGGTTCTTCAGATCCCTGTACCATTTCTGGCCCCTGGTCTGGTTGCGTTCCCTTCCGTACAGGAGGGTGATCCTCACATTCCGCTGGTCTGCCTGCTGAAGTCTGAGCAGGATGCTCTCATGAAGCTTCATGGAAGGGGACAGCAGGACGATTTCATTTACCGCTTCGGAGAGTATGCGATCTACCTGGTAGGAGGTCCCTACCGAAGAAAGGAATTCAGCAGCCATGTCATCCTTGCATCTGGGGTGCGCAAATTTTGAATCAAATTATGGAAAAAAGTCGCTCAAATCCAGAGGAAATATCAACACCTGACCATATGTGAGCAGTACTTATTGAAGCCATGAAACCATCTGCGGAACCCCCGGCTGTCCCCATCAACGGATAAGGCCGTCCCGTCAAATTCTGAAAATATTTGGGCTGAATGAGAATGCGCGATCCTGAACGGACCTTACTGGCAGTGACCTCAGGAGGACTCGAACCCCCACCATGGGAACCGGAATCCCACGTTCTATCCTGTTAAACTATGAGGCCTTTGAGGAGGGTAAAGTTAGTATTTTTTTTTATCCCAATTCTTAATAAATCGCTCCATTGTCAGTAACAGGGACATGAATAAGTGCAAAAAAACCCCTATTTTCGCACATTGTAACAGTTTTTAACCCCATGGAATACAAGTTTGCAGAGATCGAGAAGCGCTGGCAGGATTACTGGGAAAAGAATCACACATACCGGACCACGGATGATCTTTCCAATCCCAATAAGTTCTACGTACTGGATATGTTCCCGTACCCTTCGGGATCGGGCCTGCATGTAGGCCATCCGGAAGGATATACCGCCACCGATATTGTTGCCAGGTATAAACGGATGAAAGGATTCAATGTGCTCCACCCCATGGGCTGGGATGCATTCGGCCTGCCTGCTGAGCAGTATGCCATCGAGACCGGCACCCACCCGGCACAGATCACCAATAAAAACTGTGACAATTTCAGAAGGCAGATCAAAGCCCTGGGCCTGGGATATGACTGGGAACGTGAGATCAATACCACCGATCCGGGTTATTACAAATGGACCCAGTGGATCTTTATCCGTTTGTACAACACCTGGTTCGATCACGCACAGCAGAAAGGCCGTCCCATCCGTGAACTGGAGATCCCTGCCGGCGTGCGTTCCCGGGGGGAACAGGCTATCAGGGAATACCAGGCAGGATACAGGCTGGCCTATTATGATGATGCGCAGGTCTGGTGGTGCCCTTCCTGCAGGATCGTGTGCGCCAACGAGGAGGTGCTCCATGACGGAACCCACGAAAAGTGCGGCCACCCGGTGGAAAGGAAATATCTCAAGCAATGGATGCTCAGGATCCCGCATTATGCGGAAAGGTTGCTGAAAGGGCTCGAAGAAGTGAACTGGCCGGAAGGAGTGAAAGACATGCAGCGGAACTGGATCGGCCGGTCGGAAGGAGCCGAGGTGGATTTCCGGATTGAAAACCGGGAAGAGGTACTGCGGGTGTTCACCACCCGCCCGGATACACTCTTCGGGGCCACCTATATGGTGGTCGCCCCCGAACACCCCCTGCTGGCCCGCCTGGTCACACCCGGACAGAAAAAAGAGGTGGAACAGTATGTGGCACGGGCCAACCTGAAATCTGAACTGGACCGGACCGACCTGGCAAGGGAAAAAACCGGTGTATTCACCGGAAGTTACGCCATCAATCCCGTGAATAACAAAAGAATCCCCATCTGGGTGGCCGATTATGTGCTGATGGGTTACGGCACCGGGGCCATCATGGCAGTGCCGGGACACGATACACGGGATTTTGAATTTGCCTCCGCTTTTTCTCTTCCCATCATCTGTATCATGGATCCCGGCGGCACCGATGAAGCGATGCGCAAAGAGATCCTGGCCGGCAGGGCATGCTGGACAGAGGACGGGACCTATGTGAATTCATCTGATCCTGTGAGCAGACTGGATATCAACGGCCTGTCGAAGAAAGAAGGTATCGCCCGGACCATCGGCTGGCTGGAGGACCACGTGCTGGGAAAAGCAGCTGTCAACTATAAGATCAGGGACTGGCTTTTCAGCCGGCAGCGCTACTGGGGAGAACCCTTCCCGGTGATTCACTGGGAGGACGGGGAGATCGGTATTCTCGACGAGTCTGAACTGCCCCTCACTTTACCGGACCTGGAAAAATTCGAGCCGGGCGTCCTTGGAGAATCCCCCCTGGCCGCTGCCGTTGAATGGGTGGAAGTTACGGACAAGAACGGCAGGAAAGGCAGGCGGGAAACCAACACCATGCCCCAGTGGGCCGGTTCCTGCTGGTATTATCTCCGGTACATCGACCCGAAAAACGACCAGCTTCCCTTTTCCCCTGAGAAGGAGCGGTACTGGATGCCCGTAGACCTGTATATCGGGGGCGCCGAACATGCGGTCCTGCACCTGCTTTACAGCCGTTTCTGGCACAAGGTGCTCTACGACCTGGGATATGTATCCACCGACGAGCCATATAAAAAACTGTTTAACCAGGGCATGATCCTGGCATTTGCCTATGAAACGGCATCCGGGGCCAAGGTTGCCTCTGACCTGGTGGAGGAAAAGGAAGGGGACCATTATCACAAAGAAACCGGGGAACAGCTCGGCCAGATCGTGGCCAAAATGTCCAAGTCCCTGAAAAATGTGGTGAACCCGGATGAGGTGGTGGCCGGTTACGGCGCTGATTCCCTTCGGCTCTATGAAATGTTCCTGGGGCCCCTGGATGCTGTGAAGCCCTGGGCGGAAAGCGGTGTGAAAGGGGTGTACAACTTCCTGAACCGGGTCTGCAAATTTTTTACGGATGCAGGCCATTATCAACCGGATCAGGAAGATCCCGAAATCCTTAAAGCATTGCATCAGACCATTAAAAAGGTGGAGAATGATATCGAAGCACTGCATTTCAATACCGCCATTTCACAGATGATGATCTTCACCAACCTGTGCATTAAAAAAGGAAAGGTAACCCCTGCCACGGCGGAGCAGTTCATACAGGTGCTTTCCCCTTTTGCCCCCCACCTGGCAGAAGAGATCTGGCATTTTCTGAACAATGCGCCATCCGTTGCCGGGACGAGCTGGCCTTTGTATGATGAGGCCCTTCTCAGGGAAAATGTGTTCCAGTATCCGGTGATGATCAACGGCAAGCTGCGGTTTAAGATCGAATTGCCCCTTGATCTCTCTTCCAATGAAGTGGAGAAGCGGGTGCTGGAGCACGAAACGGCCCGTAAATGGACAGGTAGCAAATTACCGCGTAAGATCGTGTATGTACCGGGAAAAATCATTAACATCGTGGTCTGACGGGGAGAAAGGATGAACAGTAATATGGCAGCGTGATGAGGAACTGGAAAGACTTGATAGTGATGCTGATTTTGACCGCGGGGACCGCCCTGGCTGTATTTTTCCTACGATCCGGCCAGGTACAGCTGCAGGGAGCGGGACAACCTTCCGCCGTGCCGGAAGAAGAGCTCATCCACACACCTCCGGCAGAAACCTTATACGGTATCCCCGTTTCTGCCTATGCAGTGCAGAAAGGCACGGTCAGGTGGGGTGAATCCCTGGCCACGCTGCTCCATCCACACGGGGTTTCCCTTCAGACGATCCACATGATCTCCCTGCTCCCCGACTCACTCATTGACGAAAAGAAGATCAGGCCGGGGAACAGCTATACCCTGTTCACGGACCGGGATACCATTCCCGCTTATTTCGTCTATGAAAAAGATCCCGTCAGCTTTGTGGTGATCCGGCTGGAACCCGGTCCCCCGGAAGCCTGGAACGGAAAAAAGCCCGTGGAGCTGAGACAACAGCATGCGTCGGGCACCATCACAACCTCCCTGTGGGAATCGTTGCAGGAGGCAAATGCCCATCCCATGCTGGCGGTGGAGCTGAGCGAAATATTTGCCTGGTCCATCGATTTTTTCGGGTTGCAGCAAGGCGACCGTTACAGGGTCCTGTATGAAGAATCCTATGTGGATTCCGTATCCACCGGTATCACGAAAATCCTCGGCGCCTGGTTTTACCATAACCAGAACGAATTCTGGGCCATCCCTTTCGTCCAGGGTGGGGTCAGGAGCTTCTTTGATGAAGAAGGGAACAGCCTCAGAAAAGCATTTCTCAAAGCGCCCCTTCGGTTTTCACGCATCAGTTCTGGTTTTTCGCATTCCCGGTATCATCCCGTACTGAAGATCCGGCGTCCGCACCACGGAGTAGATTATGTGGCACCCGCGGGCACCCCGGTCCTTGCCATCGGGGACGGGGTGGTGACCCATGCCGCCTACCAGCGGGGAGGAGGAGGCAACTATATCAAGATCAAGCATAACAGCGTCTATTCCACCACGTATATGCACCTGAAAGGTTTCGCAAAAGGGATCCGGAAGGGTGTGTATGTAAAACAGGGAGACGTGATCGGTTATGTGGGCAGTACCGGATTGTCCACCGGTCCGCACCTGGATTTCAGGTTCTACAAAAACGGAAGTGCCGTGAATCCCCTGAGGGTGGAGGCACCGCCGGTGGAACCCGTGGCCGAACAGCACAGGCCTGCCTTCGGCATTGTCCGCAGCATCACCCTGGACGCTTTAGCTTCGCTTCAATAATTCTTCCACCACCGCGGGATAATGCGCGTATTCGAGGGCATGAATTTTTTCAGCCAGGGATTCGGGCGTATCCTCCGGTTCAACGCGGCAACGCGCCTGGAAAATGACATCTCCCTCATCGTACCCTGGATTCACAAAATGGACGGATATGCCCGATTCTTCGTCCCCGCTGGCAATGACCGCTTCGTGGACACGCCGGCCGTACATACCTTTTCCGCCGTACCTGGGAAGCAGGGCGGGATGAATATTAACGATCCTGCCTTCATAGGTTTCCAGCAGGGATGGGGGGATCAGCCACAAAAAGCCGGCCAGCACGATAAAATCTATATTCCGCTTCTCAAGGGCGGTCAGCACCTCCCCCGTTTCATACAGCTGTTCCCTGTGAAAGACAATGGTTTCTATATCATGTGATTGTGCTCTTTTGAGCACAAAGGCATCCGGTCTGTTGCTCAACACGAGCCGGACCTTCCCATACGGACTCGTTCGAAAATACCGGATCAGGTTTTCAGCATTGGTGCCCGATCCGGAGGCGAATACGGCAAGTCTTTTCATAGACCAAGTTTTACCGGTATAGAAAAAGAAAAAATTGGATGGAATTTTGTATTTTTCATTCGAAAATTACGGCAATTCAAAGTTTTTTTTTGAAAATAGTCGAATTTTTGCATTTCTTTGCACCTTTAAAAATAACCATTATTATTCATTTAAATCTTTAGCCATGTCGGACATTGCAGCAAGAGTAAAAGCAATCATTGTGGACAAACTGGGCGTTGATGAAAGCGAGGTAACTCCGGAAGCCAGCTTCACCAATGATCTGGGAGCTGATTCTCTCGACACCGTTGAACTTATCATGGAATTTGAAAAAGAGTTCAACATGGGTATTCCTGATGATCAAGCTGAAAGCATTTCCACAGTCGGTGAAGCAATCAAGTATATTGAAGACAACGTGCAGTAGGCGTTAGTCTTACGTTCAAACACATACTGGAATGAGACGCGTCGTAGTAACGGGTATGGGGGCATTCACCCCCGTCGGACTTAATCTGGAGGATTATTGGAACGCTCTGATCAATGGAGTAAGCGGTGCCGGTATGATCACCCGTTTCGACGCAGGGAAATTCAAAACCAAATTTGCCTGTGAGGTCAAGCATTACGACCCGCAGAATTATTTTGACAGAAAAGAGTCCCGAAAGCTGGATCTTTACGCCCAGTTTGCCATGATCGCCGCCGGCGAAGCTTTTCAGCATGCCGGTCTTGCAGAAGCGGATCATGATAAGGATCGCGCCGGAATCATATGGGCATCAGGGATCGGGGGTATTGCAACATTCAAAACCGAAATAGAGGGCTACCTGGCCGGTGACGGAACTCCCAGGTTCAGTCCTTTTTTCATTCCCCGGATGATCTCGGATATTGCGGCCGGTCATCTGTCCATTAAATACGGGTTTCGCGGTCCCAACTATGCCACCGTGTCCGCCTGTGCTTCTTCCACCAATGCCATTATCGACGCATACAACCTGATCCGCCTGGACATGGCGGACCTGTTCATTACAGGAGGTTCCGAGGCCGCCATCAACGAAGTGGGTGTGGGAGGTTTCAATGCCATGCAGGCGATCTCCACCAACAACGAGCAGTATCAGACAGCATCCCGTCCCTTCGATGCCACCAGGGACGGATTCGTGATCGGTGAAGGGGGCGGCGCCCTCATCCTGGAAGAATACGAACATGCGAAAAGAAGGGGAGCGACCATTTATGCAGAACTGATTGGCGTGGGCCTCTCGGCCGATGCCTATCACCTTACGGCTCCCCATCCCGAGGGTGACGGCGCAAAGCTTGTCATGCTGAATGCTCTGAAAAGTGCAGGCATCCCAGCTGCCGATGTGGACTATATCAATGTGCACGGTACGGCCACCCCGCTGGGGGATATTTCGGAGGCCAAGGCGATCGTTCATGTTTTCGGAGATCATGCATATCAACTGAATATCAGCTCCACAAAATCGATGACCGGACACCTGCTGGGTGCGGCCGGCGCCATTGAATCCATCGCTGTGATCATGGCAATCCGGGACGGGATCATCCCTCCCACCATCAATCTTGAAACACTGGATCCCCGGATCGATCCCCGTTTGAACCTCACCCCCAACCGGGCACAGAAGCGGGAGGTAAAGGTGGGACTGAGCAATACCTTCGGTTTCGGGGGGCACAATACTTCCGTCATTTTCAGGAAGTTTAACGGCTGACCGATTGAAAGACCACCATTTCTTGTTCCCCCTGATCCGCATGCTGGGATTCCTTCCCCTGAGATTATCCCATTACCGGATGGCTGTTATTCCGAAATCGGCCGGACTCCCGCTGGACAAAGATGCCTGTCTCCACAACGAACGCCTTGAATACCTCGGCGATGCAGTGATTGATGCCATTGTGGCCGATTTCCTATTCCGGAAGTTTCCCGGTAAGGATGAAGGATTCATGACCAAGCTGCGGGCCAGGATCGTTAAGCGCAAAAACCTGGATTGGCTGGCCGAAAAGATGGATATCCCCGGAATGATCCCGCATACCGATCCGGCCAGGAACCAGGCGAAACATCTGTACGGGAATGTGCTCGAGGCGCTGATGGGAGCCATATACCTGGACAGGGGTTACCGTACTGCCAGAAGATTCTTTATCCGGAAGGTCATTCAGAAGCATGTTGACCTGCTGCAGCTGGTGGAAAAAGATCCCGATTACAAAAGCAGGATGATTGAATGGGCACAGAAATACCGGATGGAGGTGGTATTCGAAAGCAAGGAGGAACACAGCTCGCATGCCACTTTCCCCTCCTTCGTTGCTTCGGTGTTGCTGAACGGGAAACAGCAAGGAACCGGGAAAGGGGGGTCCAAGAAGGAGGCCGAACAGCGGGCGGCAAAAAAAGCACTGGCCGCCGTCCACACCGCCCCGTCCGAAGATCTCCGGTAACCGTTATAATTTGCTCCTGATTGCTTAAATTTACGGAAAACCGATTCCCTTCAGGTGACCGTGAAAAAACACAAACTGTCCATGGCGATCCGGGAAGATTATTGTCTTCTCGGTCTGGTGTCGGATGATCCCGATTACAGGATCTGCTGGGCCATCAACCGGGCGCTGGACATGGATTTTGAAAAGCAGGACGATTTGAAGCTCCACCACAAAAGGCTGGGAGTAGACCAGTATTTCTCCCTGTTCGCATGGCAGGATGAAGAAACCCTGCTCACCTACAGGATCATCAGGAACCGGTCGGATCAGGGCCTGTTCCTGGATGAACTGAAGAACCTGGATTACCTGATACACATCCAGGGAGAGATTCATCCTGACAATATCAACGTATTTTTAAAACAGGTCGGATCCCTTCCCACGGTCAGGATATGTGTCCCGGTGGATATAAAGAAACTCAGGAACCAGGAGCGGCTTTGGATCTGGTGATCATTTCAGAACAACCATTTGAAGATCGGGAAGAACACGGAATAGACAGGCAGTTCCTGGTAATTCTGGTACCCTTCCCTGTACAGTGACCGGAGCCTGGATTCCTGAGGGATCAGCGGACGGAACAGTTTGGAGTAAAAAGGGAACAGTCCCATGACCAGGTCAAAGACCATATCCAGCAGGAGGAAGAGGCCCGCCACCACAATATACACATACCCGGAAAGCCTGATATTGAAGCCGGGGCCCACCACGCTTACCAGGCAGAGAGCAACAAGCCAGATCAGGGATTTGATCAGGAGGCTGGGAGTGAGCAGATAACTTACCTTGGATTTCACCCCGGCGGTGGTCAGCATGACCAGCGAGAGGATCCCCCCGGCAGCCATTCCTGCCACGAACCGCCAGACCAGACTGTCCACCGGAAACAGCAGGATAAAACCGATGATGGCCATGACCTTGATCAGGGAGGAGAGCCGATGAAAAAACTGGGCCCTGACGCTTCTGGGAATCGCAATTTTTTTCACCCGGTTCTGATACCTGGCCTCGTGATCCAGGGCGCCATAGGAACGGACCCTGATATCAACGGTCTTCAACAACTCGATCCAATAAGGCTTTCCGCTGGCGGTCCCTTCCGCAGTGTAATAACACGGCTGACCGGATGCATGTCCATCTCCCATCTGAAAGAACCCGGTCACATCTTTCCATCGCGTATGGAATTTTCCCAGCCTGAACCAGGTCCTCCGCTGCTGGTATATATAAACCAGGAGAAATACACCGATCAGGATGAAGAAGAAGGTGCCGGCCAGGCTTGCAGGGTCAGATACGATGGCGGTAACAACGGGGAATAGAATCGCTGCGAAAGCGAAGAACAATGCAAAAATGTGTAGCATGTACCGCAGAAGCAGGATGGGATCGTGCCACTCGGGACGGTTAAAATAGTTGGCTTCCTCTTCCCTCTTTTTCTGTCTGGCCCTGGCCTGGCGGTATCTCCTCTCCCGGTCACGGCGCATAACTTCCCTTGCGATCAGGTCATCATATGATTCAGTCTCCCGGGTCACCTGTCCCTGTCGGGCCATTAAATATTCATAGGCAGATTTGATCTCCTGGAATTTTTCTCTGGCACCGGGGGACCTGTTCCTGTCGGGATGATATTTCAATGCCAGCTTCCGGTAAGCTGTTTTGATTTCTTTCACCGAAGCACCGCGGGAAATCCCGAGAATCTCATGATGGTCCCTGGCAGTCAACTGATCCCTTTTTCTGCAAGTTATCCATTCCGGGAAACCGGGCCAAAAAAAAACTGTCCGCCGGGAGGACAGACAGTTTTTCACATTAACCCTAAAACTAAACCAAATCGCCTGCTATTGCTTACGTATGTCTTTGCTGTACAGGTTCACATTACAAATCTAGGTGAGAATATAGTTACATAGATTTAAAGGATGTTAAACTTTGTTAAATCACATCCCCGGAACCGCCGGGGTGATTTATCTTTGAACCATGAGCCGTACCCTGCTGTGGATCGTCACTGTATTTCTGAGCCTGGCCATGCTGGCCCTGGTGGGCCTGCAGGCTTACTGGATCAGGGACTCAATAGTGTCCAAGCAGAATCAGCTGGGTCTTGTGGTAAGCCAGGTGCTCTCGGAGATAAGCGGTGAGCTGGAGCAAAATGAGGCCATCCTGCAAATCCTCGAAGAGATCAGGCCTCCCGTGATCACCCACCACAGCAGAGCCATCTGGAATTTTCACCTGGACTCGTGGAGCATGATGAGCGGAACAGGCCATGAGAATATCCAGCTTGATGAGGAGATCATCCTGTATAATCCGCCGGCACGTCCCCTCAAAAACACCATGGTGGAAATGGTAGACGACTCCGTGCTTGTGATCCTGGGTGAGGACGAAATCCGGAATGACACCATCCTCGTCTCCGCCATGAACCCGGAGCAGATCCGGGCGGAACTGAGCAGAAGGCTGGAAGAGCGGCAGCTCTTCGTGGACAAGATCGTCAGGGAAATGCTGGCTGACGAGGTGGATATTGAGCAAAAGATCTCAAAGTCACAGATCGAGAACCTGCTCAGGATGAAACTTTCAGAAAGAGGTGTGGAGATGCCATTCGAATATGCCGTATTCAAAGAAGGGAAACCACCCATTTTTCAATCCGATCATTTCAGTGAATATGCAGACTGCCAGTACTATCGGGCATCGCTTTTCCCCAAACGGATATTCAACAAACCCATCCTGATCAGTCTCTATTTTCCGGGCGAACAGAAGAACCTGATCAGGTCCACGGGAGTCATGGCAGGGACTTCCCTGCTGATCACCCTGTTCACCATGATCCTTTTTTCCCTGGTGCTGTACATCATCTTCAAGCAGAAGAAACTGTCGGAGATGAAGAACGATTTTGTGAACAACATGACCCATGAACTGAAAACCCCGATCTCCACCATCAGCCTGGCTTCCCAGATGCTCAACGACCGGAGCATCCCGGATGAGCAGAAAAACCTGTCCCACATTGCCCGCATCATCCAGACGGAAAGCAGGCAGCTGGGCACCCAGGTGGAAAGGGTTCTGCAGATGGCCATTTTTGACCATGGCCAGCTGAAGCTGAAAGCGCAGGAAATTGATATGCATGACATCATTGAAACGGTGGCCCAGAATTTCCTCCTGCAGATAGAAAAAAGGGAGGGGAAGCTTGAATTCCTCCCCGAAGCCGAACAGTCTGTGATCACAGGCGACTCCATCCATATAACCAACGTGATCTCCAACCTGCTTGAAAATGCCATGAAATATACCGGCCGTACACCGGAGATCAGGATCTCCACCCGGAACGAAGATGGCTTCATCGTGGTTTCCGTAAAAGACAACGGGATTGGCATCAGCAAGGAAGACCAGAAGCGGATCTTTGATAAATTTTACCGGGTGCCCACCGGGAATGTGCACAATGTGAAGGGATTCGGGCTGGGACTGAGCTATGTGAAGCTGATCATCGCGGAACATCGCGGCACCATCCGGGTAAAAAGTGAACCCAATAAGGGTTCCCTGTTTGATATTCATTTACCTTTGAAAGTATAAACCGGATTATGGCCGATCTCAAATACAGGATCCTGCTCGCAGAAGATGACGAGAACCTGGGTTCATTGCTTCAGGAATATCTCCAGGCAAAAAATTATGATACCGACTGGGTGGTGAACGGGGAAAAGGCCTTCAGATATTTTGAGCAATTTCATTACGACCTCTGTCTCCTGGATGTGATGATGCCGGTGAAGGACGGGTTCACCCTGGCCTCGGAAATACGCATCCTCAACAGCGACATCCCCATCATATTCCTCACCGCCAAATCGATGAAGGAAGATGTACTGGAAGGGTTCAGTCTCGGGGCAGATGATTACATCACCAAACCCTTCAGTATGGAAGAACTGCTTTTCCGGATCGAGGCAATACTGAGAAGGACCAAGGGGATCAGGGGCGGCGAAAAGAATACGTGGAAAATAGGCAGGTTTAGCTTTGATGCAAAAAGGCAGCTGCTTACCGGTACCGGTGTCGAACAGAAACTGACCACCAAGGAATCCGAGCTGCTCCGGCTCCTGTGCAACAATATGAACCAGGTGCTGGAGCGGAATTTTGCCCTGAAGGCCATCTGGATAGATGATAATTATTTCAACGCCCGGAGCATGGATGTCTATATCACCAAACTGCGAAAATACCTGAAACCGGATCCCAACGTTCAGATCATCAATGTGCACGGGAAGGGGTATAAACTGGTGGTGGATGAGGAACCGGCTGATTAATCCAGCTTGAGCACGGCCAGGAAAGCGGACTGGGGTACTTCGATATTTCCTACCTGTCGCATTCGTTTTTTACCTTTTTTCTGCTTTTCCAGCAGTTTTCTCTTCCGGGTAATATCTCCCCCGTAACATTTTGCGGTTACATCCTTGCGCACGGCCTTCACCGTCTCCCTGGCAATTACCTTGGATCCGATGGCTGCCTGGATGGCCACTTCGTACTGTTGCCTGGGGATGAGTTCCTTCAACTTCACACAGATCCTGCGGCCGAAATCGTAAGCATTGTCACGGTGGATCAGTGTGGAGAGGGCATCCACCATTTCCCCGTTGAGCAGGATATCCAGTTTCACCAGGTCCGCTTTCTGGTAACCGTGGGGATGGTAATCAAATGAAGCGTATCCCTTGGAAATGCTTTTAAGCCTGTCATAAAAATCGAACACGATTTCGGCCAGCGGCATCTCGAAGGTAAGTTCCACCCGGTTGCTGGTCAGGTAAATCTGGTTCTTCAAGATTCCCCGCTTATCCAAACACAATTTCATGATCGGACCCACAAATTCTGCTTTCGAGATTACCTGGGCCCATATGAAAGGTTCCTCAATGTGGTCGATGGAGGTGATCGCCGGAAGGCCGGACGGATTATGTACCTCAATGATCTCCTTCCTGGTGGTAAGCACCCTGAAGGAGACGTTGGGGACCGTGGTGATCACATCCATGTCAAATTCCCGGTCAAGCCGCTCCTGCACGATCTCCATGTGGAGCAGTCCCAGGAAACCGCAACGGAATCCAAAGCCCAGGGCTGCGGACGATTCAGGAACAAAGGTAAGGGATGCATCATTCAGTTGCAGCTTCTCGATGGATGCCCGGAGATCTTCATAATCATCCGCATCCACAGGGTATATCCCGGCGAAAACCATGGGTTTCACATCCTCGAAACCGGAAATGGCTTTCTCACACGGACGGTCCACATGGGTTATGGTATCACCCACCTTCACCTCTGGGGAGTTTTTGATCCCCGAAATGATATAACCCACATCCCCCGCACTCAGCTCATCCCTGGGTTCGGTTCCCATCTTCAGCACGCCGATCTCATCCGCATCATATGCCCTGCCCGTGGCCACGAATTTCACATGCTCCCCTGTCCGGATGGTACCGTTGAAAATCCTGAAATAGGCAAAGATCCCCCGGAAGGAATTGAAAACCGAGTCAAATATCAATGCCTGCAGGGGGGCTTCCGGATCGCCCGTGGGAGGAGGAATGCGCTCAATAATGGACTCCAGGATCAGGTCCACCCCCAATCCGGTTTTTCCGCTGGCCTCTATGATCTCTTCCCGTTTACACCCCACCAGGTCGACGATCTGGTCCTTCACATCATCCGGCATGGCACTGTCCATATCCATTTTATTCAGAATCGGTATGATCTCCAGGTCGTGGTCGAGGGCCTGGTAGAGGTTTGAAATGGTCTGAGCCTGGATGCCCTGGGTAGCATCCACGATGAGCAGGGCTCCTTCACACGCTGCAATGGAACGGCTCACCTCATAGGAAAAATCAACATGACCGGGGGTATCGATCAGATTCAGCCGGTACATCGCTCCCTGGTATTCATACTTCATCTGTATGGCGTGGCTCTTGATGGTAATGCCGCGCTCCCGCTCCAGATCCATGCTGTCCAGCACCTGGTCCTTGAAATCCCTTTCATCCAGTGTGCCTGTTTTGATCAGTAACCGGTCAGCCACGGTGCTTTTCCCGTGATCGATATGGGCGATGATACAGAAGTTCCGAATATATTTCATTGAAAGCAGTCCCGCTTTTCCGTGCACAAAGATAGTCAGCCGTTATCATAAAAAAAATAGGTGCGGAAGATCTCCTAGTGAAGCTGCTGGGACTGGAGGGAAAGGCGCACCTTTCGTTCACCCAGGAACCTGCTGAGCGTGCTTCCACGCAGTTCCACGTAAATGATCGCGGCAAAGGCCGGTTTCTGGAACAGCGGATGATACGGTAATTCGAAGAACCAGAGAAGTGCATAGAAAAGCACGCTGCTGATCAGGATGGTGAGAAGGATGTAAAGGGACCATCGCTTCATGTGTTGTTGAACGGCCATGATCCTGATGGAAGCCATGAAAAAATGGCTTCCCACCACAAATCCGCTTCCTATGGAATGCAGGAACCGAACTTCAGGCACATCGCAGGGTGCCATCATCAGGAAGAATCCGGCAGCAGAGATATAACTCAGGAATTCATAGATGGGTGCATCGGGCACCGGATGCTTCCTGCTGTAATACCTGGCAAGCAGGTACATGGTGTATCCGCAGAGAAACATCCCTGCATCAAATACGATCCTTGCATAAATATTCTGTAATCCCGACGGGGTAAATTTTCTTCCCAGTGCACTGAAAGGGAACATCACCATCTGGAATTTTTCCGGATAGATCAGGATGGCGGAGGTGATGAATGAAAACAATACCGTGATCAGGAGGCGTATATAATGCTGGGTGCTCAGGTCCGGATACAATTTCCGTATACCACCCGGCTGCGTTGATCCGCCTCCGGAACGAGACAGTGACCGGATATGTGTTTCCCATCTTCTCATGGTGAGCAGGGTTCCGGTTACATCAATGCGGGAGATTCGTTCCCCTGCAAACAAATTTACAAAAATGTGCCCTTCGGGTCCACTCTTCTGCCGGAAATTCGTGTCGCAGCGATCACCGCATCTGCTGCAGGGTAGTGTTCCCGGGCGGGATCTCCGGTAAGCTGCCTAAATGATTTTCGCAGAAAAGAATTTCAGCAGCGGCTGGAGATGCCGCCGGCTATTGAATCCCTGTGGCCGTGCCTTCCGCAGTATACGGTATCGCTGCTGAACCTGCTGCTTCGCACCAGCTTAGGCAGCGATCACCGCATCTGCTGCAGGGTAGTGTTCCCGGGCGGGATCTCCGGTAAGCTGCCTAAATGATTTTCGCAGAAAAGAATTTCAGCAGCGGCTGGAGATGCCGCCGGCTGCCGAATCCTGGTGGCCGTGCCTTCCGCAGTGATGACCGCGGCTGTGCCTGTCTGTGGCAGCAGTTCATATGGGAATTATGATGAGTTCTTCCTGGTATATGGTAGATAGGGCTGATGTCGATTCAAAAATTCCGGGATGGATATTTTTTATCCATTTATTAACTGTTTTGATGTTGTTTTATGATACTAAATGTCTCTTAAGGGATATTTATTATCCCAAAAAGCACCTAGAAAGTATAGTAAACAGATAATAAATATCCCTTTCCCATGAACTGCCCGGCAAGTTAGATCTGGTTATTTCTCCCGAATAACCATGCCCGCAAAACGACACACCCAAAAGCATCAAGATTGATTCTCCTCGAAGCTTGCCTCGAGGAACCTTTGGCTCTTTTAAGAAATCATCTCGAAAGTAGTGACGAAAACAGGAACCTGCTGCTTCGC